>NZ_JBJLSG010000004.1:0-79663 GCF_050871925.1 Kineococcus gurbantunggutensis | reverse complement strand
TCGCCGAGCAGACCAACCTCCTGGCCCTGAACGCCACCATCGAGGCGGCCCGGGCCGGGGAGATGGGCAAGGGCTTCGCGGTGGTGGCCGGGGAGGTCAAGGAGCTGGCGCAGCAGACCGCGCGGGCCACGGAGGAGATCATCACGCGGATCAACGCCACGCAGACCGACGCGGGTGCGGCGGCCGGGGCGATCGGGCAGATCACCGAGGTCATCGGGCGGATCGATGCGCTGCAGGCCACGATCGCGGCGGCGGTGGAGGAGCAGTCGGCGACCACCTCCGAGATGGTGCGCAACGTGGGTGAGGTCTCCACGGGATCGCAGGAGATCGCGGTGAACATCTCCGGGATCGCCGCAGCGGCGGATCACACCACGGCCGGGGCGAACCAGACCGCGGCCACGGCGGGTGAGGTGTCGCGGGCGGCCAGCGAGCTGAACGAGCTGGTGGCCTCCTTCACCCTGCCGCGCACCTGAGGCGGCGCCCCCCCGGGGTCGAGCACAGCGCCTCGTGCGAGGTGTCGTGCTCGACCCCGGGGTTCGTCCTCACCCCGGGAGGTTCGACCCGCGCAGGCCGTCGAGCAGGACCTGCACGTGCCGCCGCACGCGCGCGTCGTCCCCGGCGACCGGCGCCAGCCCGGCGGCCAGCCCCAGCACCAGCAACCTGATGTCGTCGGCGTCGACGTCGGGGCGCACGGCACCGGCCGCGCGCGCGCGCTCCAGCAGCCGGCCGACCGCCTCGTCCAGTTCGGCGGCCGCTCCCGTGGACGGGCCGCAGCCGGTCCCGGTACCGGTGACGGCCGCGCACACGGCGGGGTCGTGCAGGAGCCCGGTGACCACGACGGCGAGCACGCGGGCGAAACCCCTCCCCGGGTCCTCGTCGCCGGCGGCGCTGCACACCTCGGCCACCAGCCGGTGCGTGCCCTCCTCGCCCAGGGCGGCCAGCAGCGCCTGCTGGGTGGGGAAGTGGCGGTAGACGGTGCCCGTGCCGACCCCGGCCAGGCGCGCGAGGTCCTTCATCGCGGGCAGCGGCGCGCCGCCCCGCACCTGCTCCCGCGCCGCGGCGAGCACCTGCGCCCGGTTGCGGGTGGCGTCGGAGCGCCGCGGTGCGCCCGGGCCCGCGGGCTCGGGACCGGCCGGGTCGCGGGTCGTCACGCTCCCGAGGGTAGAGCAGGCGACCACGGTTGTGGAATCCGTTCCGGTTGTGTCAGGCTGACCAAACGGAACTGATTCCACTTCTGGAGGCCCGCCGTGCCGTTCACCCCCGTCCCCTTCGGCCCGCAGCACGTCCCCGACCAGAGCGGGCGCACCGTCGTGGTCACCGGCGCCTCCAGCGGCCTCGGCGAACTGCTCGCCGGCACCCTCGCCGCCGCCGGCGCCCACGTCGTCATGGCCGTGCGCTCCCTGGACAAGGGCGCGGTCGTGCGCGAGGCGCTGGCCCGCACGGCCCCGCGCGAGCACCTCGAACTCGCCGAGCTCGACGTCGCCGACCTCGACAGCGTGCGGCGCTTCGCCGCCGCCCTGGAGGGCCGTCGCCTCGACGTCCTGGTCAACAACGCCGGCGTGGGCAACGTCGAGCACCGCACGAGCCCGCAGGGGCACGAGGTGCAGCTGGCCACCAACCACCTCGGTCCCGCCCTGCTGGCCAGGCTGCTGCACGAGCAGCTCGCCGGCGCGCCCGATCCCCGCATCGTCACCACCGGGTCCAACCTCTACCGGCGCCTGCCGGTGCGCCTGGGCCCGCAGGACCTCGACGGACGGCGGCGCTACTCCCGCAGCGGCACCTACGCGCGCACCAAGACGCTGCACGTGGCGTGGGCCGTGGAGCACCAGCGCCGGCTGAGCGCCGCCGGCTCCCCGGTGCGCTCGATCGTGGCCCACCCCGGGATGGTGACCACCCCGATGAACACCGGCCTGACCTCGCGCCGCGACCGCGCCCTGGCGGCCGTGCTCGGCCGGCTGTGGGGGGCGCGGGACCCGGAGCAGGGCGTGCGGCCGCTGCTGTTCGCGGCCACCTCCCCGGACGTCGACCCGCACCTGTTCGCCGGGCCCGTCGGCGCCCGCGACGACGCCCTCGTGGGTTTCGAGGAGTTCCGGGCCCCGGTGGACGATCGAGCGCTGGCCGCCCTGCTGTGGGAGGTCACCGAGGAGCTGACCTCCGCGGGCCGCGCCGCCGACCGCCCGCTCCACCACGGCCGGCGGTAGCGCGCCCGGTCGGCGGTGAGGGGTTCTCGGTCCGCCGGGGGTTCACAGCACGAGGGCGAGCACCGCGACGGCGGCGGCGAGCAGCAGCAGGCCCAGCGCGGTGGGCACGGAGCGCGGCTGGAGGCGCTCGCCGCCGAAGCGGTCGTGCACGCGCTGCAGGCGGGAGGCGGTGCGGTGGCGCCAGGCCGACCCCACGACCAGCAGCACCAGGCACGGCAGGCAGTACACGAACGCGTAGCCGGCCAGCACGGCCACGCCGGTTCCCGCGGGCACCCCGGCGGCGCCGAGACGTTCGACGGCGATGAGGTAGGGGAAGGCGTTGGGCAGGTCCGCACCGGTGACGAGCACGCCCAGCGGGGCCGCGGTCGCGAGCCCGAACCAGCGGGGCAGGGTCACCGCGGCGCGGGTGCGGGTGGTGAGCCTGCGCACCGCGCTGACGGCCAGGACGAGCGCGGCCAGCAGCAGCGCGCCCCGGCGCACCCAGGTGGAGGCCCCGGTCACGGCCCGGCCCAGCTCGCCACCGCCGACGAGCAGCCCCGCGCCGACGGCCAGCACGACGAGGTAGGCGCCGCTGACGTAGGCCAGCGCCGTCGCGCCCGGCCGGCGCAGCGGGGCCAGCAGGATCAGCGCGACCCCGGCCGTGGTGGCGGGGTTCAGCGAGTCCAGGGCGGCGAGCCCGGCGACGGTCCAGAGCAGGCCCGCGGTCAGCATGAGATGAGCATATCTCTGCTGAGACGTCTGAGTCTCACCTTGCTAGGCTGAGCGCGTGACGCCCCCCGCCGCCCCGGGTCCTCCCGCCCCCTCCTCGTCCGCGCCGCGGGAGGTCTTCGCCGACCCGGTGGCCGCGGCGGTCGCCGCGCACCTGGCGCTGGCGCCGGCGGCGTCGATGCAGGAGCTCGCCGAGGCGGCCGGGGTCAGCCGGGCCACGCTGTTCCGGCGCTTCCCCTCCCGCGCCGCGCTGGTGGCCGAGCTGTGCGAGGCGGCGGCGCAGGCGTTCGTGCGCGCGGTCCAGGACGCGGCCCCCCAGGACGGCCCCCCGGCCCGGGCGCTGGAGCGGGTGGTCGAGAACCTGGGGAGGTTGGCGCCGGTGGTGGGCCTGCTGGGTCTGCAGCCGCTGAGCGAGCACGTGGAGACCTCGCTGCTGGAGCGGACGGCGGCGACGGAGGAGTCGCTGCGCCGGTTGGTGCGCCGGGGGCAGGAGAGCGGGGACTTCCGGGTGGAGGTCGACCCGGAGTGGGTGCTGACGATGCTGACCTGGCTGATGGTCGGCGCTGCGGACGGTGTCCGCCTGGGCCGGTTGACCGCCGCGGCTGCGCAACGGCACCTGGCCGCGACGCTCGCCGCGACGCTGCACCGGACCGGCTGAGCCCGTCGAGCCCCCGGCGGCTCGCGTGGCGGGGCGGGGGATGAGTGGTTGGCTGGGCGCATGCGCATCTTCTTCACCGGCGGCAGCGGCAAGGCCGGTCACCACGTCGCGCCCTACCTGGCCTCCCAGGGCCACCAGGTCACCAACGCCGACCTCACCCCGCTGGGTCACCCCGGTGTCACCGACCTGCGCGTCGACCTGACCGACGCCGGCCAGGTCTACTCGGCGATGGCGGGCACGCCCACGATGGCCGACCTCGACGACCCGGACCCCGGTGCGTCCGGCGGGTCGGCGTACGACGCCGTCGTCCACTTCGCGGCGATCCCCGCGATCCTCGTCGCCCCGGACGCCGCGACGTTCGCGACCAACGTCCTCGCCCACTACAACGTCCTGGAGGCCGCGACCCGGCTCGGCGTGCGCAAGGTGGTCTTCGCCTCCTCGGAGACGACCTACGGGATCTGCTTCGCCCGGGGCGAGCGCAAACCGCTGTACGTGCCCGTCGACGAGGAGCACCCCGTGGTGCCGGAGGACTCCTACGCCATGTCGAAGGTGGCGGGGGAGGTGGTCTCGCGCTCCTTCCACGCCCGCACCGGCGCGGACGTCTACGGCCTGCGCATCAACAACGTCATCGAACCCCACGAGTACGCCGAGAAGTTCCCGGCCTTCCTGGCGGACCCCTCGCTGCGGCGGCGCAACGTCTTCGCCTACATCGACGTCCGCGACCTGGGCCGGGCGACCCTGCGCGCGCTGCAGACCGACGGGCTGGGTTTCGAGGTCTTCAACATCGCCAACGCCGACACGTCGGTCGCCGTGAGCACCCAGGAGATCATCGACACCTTCTACGACGGCGTCGAGGTGCGCCGCCCGGTGAGCGGGCACGAGACCCTGTACAGCATCGACAAGGCCCGCGACCTGCTCGGCTACGTCCCTGAGCACTCCTGGCGCGACGTGCTGGAGGACCCCCGCGGCGCGGCCTGAGCGCCGGCCGCGGGGGAGCGGGTGACGGCCGCCTACCGGCGCGGCGGGTCGAGGGCGATGCCGTCGATCGCGGCGTCGGCGATGCGGTTGAGGGTCCCCGCGTCGACCCCCGCCTCGGTCAGGGCTTCGAGCCCGCGGTGGGTGGCGACGACGAGCCCGCCGAGCACCGCGGGATCGGCCGCCGGGTCGACGAGCCCGGCGCGCTGGGCCTGCTCGACCAGCCGGCGGCAGCTGTCGAACAGCACCTCGAACGTCGCCAGCGACCGGGCCGCGACGACCTCGTCGGTCCAGGCCAGTTCGGCCGTGCCCTTGGCCAGCAGGCACCCCAGGCGGCGGGGGCCGTGGAGGGGGTCGTCGCCGACGCCTCCGGGGCCGGTGCCGGTGTCGCTGCCGGGGTCGTCCTCGGGGGAGTGCAACCAGTCGCGCAGGCGCTCCAGCGCCTGCTCCTCGGGACCCTCGAGCCGGGCGGCGGCGCTCTCGTCGGAGGCGGTGCAGTACTCGTCGAAGATCCGCCGGAACAGGGTCTCCTTGTCGCCGAAGGCGCCGTAGAGGCTGCCCTTGCTCAGGCCCGTGGAGCGGGAGAGGTCCTCCACCGAGGTGCCGTGGTAGCCGGTCTCGGTGAACTGCCGGCGCGCTGCGAGCACGACGTCGTGCTCGTCGAACTTGCGTGGTCGTGCCATGCCCCGATCCTACGCCGATCTGAACTTCCGGTCCAGAACATCTGGACGAACGGTCCAGAACCTGTATTGTGGACCGCATGTTCAGAACCATCGCCCACCCCACCGACGAGTTCACCGGCAAGCGCGTCGTCGTCACCGGAGGCTCGCGCGGCATCGGCGCGGCCGTCGTCCAGCGCTTCCTCGACGCCGGCGCGGACGTCGTGGCCACCGCGCGCAGCGCCACCGCCGAGACGCCGGCGGCCGCCACCTTCGTCCCCGGCGACGTCAGCACGACCGCCGGCGTGCAGGCCCTGACCACCGCAGCTCTCGACGTCCTCGGCGGCGTCGACGTCCTCGTCAACAACGCGGGCGCGGCCCGCCTCCACCTCGGCGGCACCTCCACCATCCCCGACGAGGAGTGGCTCGACGCCCTGGACCTGAACTACCTCTCCGCCGTGCGGGTCACCACCGCGCTGCTGCCGGCGCTGCGCGAGGCCGGAGCGGGCGGCGCCGTCGTCAACGTCTCCTCGGCAGCGGCTCTGCTGCCCACGCCGCCGCTGGCCCACTACGCCGCCGCCAAGGCCGCCCTGAACGCCTACGGCAAGGCCCTGGCCACCGAGCTGGCACCTGCCGGGATCCGCGTGGCCACCGTCGTGCCCGGCAACGTCGTCACCCCCGGCGGCGACGCGATCCGCCAGGGCATCGCCGACGCGACGGGGGCCTCGCTCGCCGACATCGCCGCCGGGGTCCCCCTGGGGCGTCCCGGTGACCCGCGGGACGTCGCCGAGGCCGTGGCCTACCTGGCCTCCGAGCGCGCCCAGTGGGTCACCGGCGTGACCCTCACCGTCGACGGCGGTGAACTCCCCCTCGTCTGAGCGCCGACCCTCGACCCGACCACCACACCCGAACAACCACGCCCGAGCAAGCCACCTGAAGGAGAAACCCGTGTCCGAGAACACCACCACCCGCACGCCCGCGTACAGCATCACCGAGGTCCTCGAGGTCCTCGACCCGGCCGGCGCCCAGCGCTACGCCGAGCTGACGCCGGCCACGGTCCAGCGGTTCGGCGGCCGCTTCGTCGTCCTGGGAGCCTCGCCCACGGTCGCCGAGGGCGAGGCCGGGGTCGTGGTGGCCGTCGTGCAGTGGCCCGACGTGGAGACCCTGCAGGCCTGGTACGACTCCCCGGAGTACGCCCCGGCCCGCGAGATCGCCGCCACCGCGATGCGCCGTCGGGTGCTCTTCCTGCCCGGCACCGCCCCGACGGCCTGACCGTCACGACCGGTCGCGCCGTCCGAGAGGAGTTCCTCGGTGTCAGCGGGTCGTGCCCGGCTCAGGGGGACGCGCTCGGGGTCGCACCGGGTTCGCGCGGCGGCTCGGTGTGCCACCGGTAGAGGCGTTCGGGGCGCCCGGCGCCGTAGCGCAGCTGCACGCGCGCCCGGCCCGTGTGCACGAAGTGCTCCAGGTAGCGGCGCACCGCCACCCGCGACAGGCCCAGCTGCTCGGCGACCTCGCTGGCCGACAGCGCGGTGCTCGCCAGGTCCAGCGAGCCGGCGACCAGTTCGGCGGTCTGCGGGCTCAGGCCCTTGGGCAGCGCGCCGGTGCCGCCGGCCGGCGCAGCGCTACCCGCGGCGTGCGCGGGGACCCCCAGCACCCGGTCGACGTCGGACTGCGAGAGCACCGGCGGGGACAGGGCGGTGCGGGAGGTCTGCACCTGCAGCAGCCGTTCGGCCAGCTGGGGCGCCTCGAAGGGTTTGATGAGGTAACCGGCGACGCCGCCGTGCACCGCCTCGCGCACGGTGGCCGCTTCGCGAGCGGCGCTGATGACGATGACGTCGACGTCCGCGCCGTGCGCGCGCAGCCGGCGCAGCACCTCCAGGCCCGGCAGGTCGGGCAGGTACAGGTCCAGCAGCACGACGTCGGGGCGCAGGCTGCCGAGCATCTCCAGCGCTCGCGCGCCGGTGCGGGCGGTGCCCACCACCCGGCAGCCGGGGACCGCCTGGACGAAACCGCTGTGGATGGAGGCGACCATCGGGTCGTCGTCGACGACGAGGACGTCAAGCACGGGCACCGCCCGGCCGGGTGGAGCCGGGCAGGGTCGCGGTGAAGCTGGCGCCGCAGTGCTCGAGGTGCCCGGCGTGCCCGGCGCGTCCGCCGCACCCGTCCGGCCCGTCCTCCGCGTCCCGCTGCAGCCGCAGCGCCCCCCCGCGGCGCTGGCACACCAGCTGCACCAGCGCCAGCCCCACCCCGCGCCCGCCGGGGGCGTCCGAGTGCTTGGAGGTGGTGCCGCGCTGCACCAGCCGCGGCAGCAGGTGCGGGTCCACCCCCGCGCCGTCGTCGCACACGACGACCACCGCACCCCCGGCGCCGTCGCTGCGCACGTCGACCTGCACGGTGCCTCCGCCCGCCTGCGCGGTGGCGTCCACGGCGTTGTCGATGAGGTTCCCCACGACCGTGACCAGGTCGTCGGAGAGGTCCTCGCTCACCCGCGGCAGGTGCGCACCCGGCGCCAGGACGAGGTTGACGTCGCGCTCGTCGGCCACGCTGGTGGTGGCCACCAGCAGCGCGGCCAGCGCCGCGTCGTGCACCTGCTCGCCGATCTGCTCACCCAGGGCGGCGTGACCGCGGCTGACGCGGTCGATGAAACCGACCACCTCCTCGTAGCGGTGCAGCTGGACCAGGCCGGAGATGGTGTGCAGGCGGTTGGCGAACTCGTGGGTCTGCGCGCGCAGGGCGTGGGTGGTGGTGCGGCTGACCCCCAGCTGGTGCTGCAGCGCCACCAGCTCGGTGCGGTCGCGCATGCTCGTCACCGTGCCCACCGCCTCCGTGCCGGCACCGCCGGTGCGCTGCAGCAGCGTGCGGTTGAGCACCAGCAGGCGCTCACCGCTGACGACCGGGTGGTCGCGGGGGGCCGGGTCGCGGGTGAGCAGGGCCACCACCTGCGGCGGCAGGCCCAGCGCGTCCACGCGCCGGCCCACCACGTCCGGCGGCAGGGCGAGCAGCTCGCGCGCGGCGTCGTTGGCCACGGTGACCACCCCCTGCAGGTCCAGGGCCAGCACGCCCTCGCGGATGCCGCGCAGGACCGCTTCGCGGTGCGTGGCCAGGGAGGCGATCTCGTCCGGCTCCAGCCCCAGGGTCTGGCTCTTGACCCGGCGCGCCAGCAGCCACGCCCCCAGCACGCCCACCAGCGCCGACATGCCCAGGTAGGTGGCCAGGTCGGGCAGGGCGGTGCGCAGCTGCGCGCTCCAGGGGATGCTGTCCTGCCCGACCAGCACGGCGCCGACCACGCCCCCCGGACCGCGCTGCCCGCTCGCGCTCTCGTCGGCCAGCACGGGCGCGCTCGCGGCGACGGTGCGCCGCCCGCCCAGCTGCACCGGCCCGAGCCAGGAGGCGTCCCCGCGCTCGGCGCTGGAGGGCACCGGCAGCTGCGTGCCGGCCAGGCGGGGGTCCGCCGGCGAGGCGACGACCCGGCCGGACGGGTCGGCGGCCAGCACGGCGGCCACGTCGGAGGTGGTGCGCAGCTGCTCCACCGTCACCGTCAGGGCCTCCGCGGTGGCCCGCCCCTGCGCGACGTCGGAGAGCTGACGGCGCACCAGCGGCAGGGAGGCGACGTGCTCGGCGACCTGGCGCACCCGGCGCTCCTGCGCGTCGACCGAGGCCTGCCGCGACTGGCTCACCGAGACGGCACCGACGCCCACCAGGACGACGGCGAACAGCAGCACCTGCACCAGCAGGATCTGCCCGGCCAGGGTCCGTCCCCTGCGCCACCTGCGCCCCACCGCACCTCCTCGTGCCGCCCGGCCGTGCTCGCCCCGCCCCGCGTCCCGCGCTGCGAGCGCGCCGTGCGCGCCGACCACAAGGACCGCAAGGACCACTGGCACCACAAGGGTGACGCGCGGGGCGGCGCCCGCGCAGCATTGTGCCCGACGCCGCGGCCGTCTCGCCGCGCGTCCACCGGTGGCCGCCCGGCGCCGGTGCACGTCGTCGACGAGGACGCCATGAGCACCCCAGGGACAGGACCGGCGCGCAGGGGCGTGCTGGCCGCACTGGCCGGCGCACCCCTGCTGGGCGCCGCGGGGGCGCTCGGCGGGTGCGGGGTCACCCGGCGAGCCGCCGCCACCACGGGCACCTTGAACCGGCTGCAGCTGCTGGTGCCCAACTCCCCGGGCGGTGGTTACGACACCACCGGCCGCTCCGCGGTGCGCGTGATGGAGGAGGTCGGTGCCGCCGAGGGCGTGGAGGTCACCAACCTCTCCGGCGCCGGCGGCACCGTCGGGCTGGCGCGCTGCGTCAGCGAGAGCGGCAACCCGCAGTACCTGATGTCCATGGGCCTGGGCGTGGTCGGCGCCTCCTACACCAACGACGTCGACGTGACGCTGGAGCAGACCACGCCGATCGCGCAGCTGATCGAGGAGGCCGGCGTGGTGCTGGTCCCGGCCGCCTCGCCGTTCGCCACGCTGGCGGACCTGCTCAGCGCCTGGCGCGCCGACCCCGCCTCGCTGCCCGTCGGCGGCGGTTCCTCCCCGGGCGGGCCGGACTTCCTGCTGCCCATGCAGTTCGCCGACGCCGTGGGCGTGGACCCCGCGGAGGTGAACTACGTCGTCTACGACGGCGGCGGGGACCTGCTGCCGGCGCTGCTGGGCGGGCAGATCGCCTTCGCCACCAGCGGTTACGGCGAACTGCTGGACCAGATCACCACCGGTGCGGTGCGCGCGCTGGCCGTCTCCAGCGAGCAGCGGGTGCCCGTCCTGGACGTCCCCACGCTGCGCGAGCAGGACGTGGAGCTGACCTTCACCAACTGGCGCGGCCTGGTGGCCCCGCCCGACCTCGACGAGACGGAGGTGGCGCGGCTCGTGGAGGCGGTCACGCTGATGCACGACTCCCCGCAGTGGCGCCAGGTGCTCACCGACAACGCCTGGACGGACGCGTTCAGCACCGGCGAGACCTTCGCCGCGTTCCTGGACGAGCAGGCCGCGCGGGTGCGCGACGTGCTCTCGCGGCTGGGGCTGGTGTGAGCGCGCCCGCGACGCCGGCGCCCGGTCCGGCGCCCGGTCCGGCGCCCGGTTCCGCGGCCGGTGCCACCGGCGGCCCCGCGCGCCCGCGCGACCTGGCCCAGCTGGGCCTGTGCGCCTTCCTGGCCGCCCTGGGCGCCCTGGTCGTCGCCGACGCGGCGACCCTGTCGCAGGGCCTGGTCGACGAGGGCGTCGTCGGCCCGCGCCCGGTGCCCTACGCCGTGGGGGCCGGGCTGGTGCTCACCTCCCTCGTCCTGGCGCTCGACGTGCTGCGCGGCGGGCGCGGGCAGGCCGAGGAGGGCGAGGACGTCGACGCCTCGGCCGGCTCGGACTGGACCCGCCTGGCCCTGCTGGCCCTGGTCTTCGCCGCCAACGTGCTGCTCGTGGAGCGCCTGGGCTGGGCGATCTCCGCCGCGGTGTTCTTCGGCGCCACGGCCAAGGTCCTCGGCGGGCGCAGCCTGCTGCGCGCCACCGCCGTGGGCGCCGTGCTCTCGCTGCTGACCTTCTACTTCTTCTGGGTGGTGCTGGGCATCCAGCTCCCCCCCGGCGTCCTGGACGGGATCCTGTGATGGGCGACCTCGCCTCCCTGCTCGGCGGCTTCGGCGACGCGCTGAGCCCGGTCAACCTGGCCTTCGCCGCCCTCGGCGTGGTGCTGGGCACCGCCGTGGGCGTGCTGCCGGGCATCGGCCCGGCCATGACCGTGGCGCTGCTGCTGCCGCTGACGTACACCCTCGAACCCACCAGCGCCCTGATCATGTTCGCCGGCATCTACTACGGCGGCATGTACGGCGGCTCGACCACCGCCATCCTGCTGAACACCCCCGGGGAGTCCTCCTCCGTCGTCACGGCGCTGGAGGGCAACAAGATGGCCCGCAACGGCCGCGCCGCGCAGGCGCTGTCCACCGCGGCCATCGGCTCCTTCGTGGCCGGCACCATCGGCTCGGTCCTGCTGGTCGCCGCCGCCCCGCTCATGGTGGACCTGGCCGTCGGGCTCGGCGAGGGCGACTACTTCGCCGTCATGGTGCTCGCGCTGCTGGCGGTGACCGCCGTGCTGGGCAGCTCGCGCGTGCGGGGTTTCGCCTCGCTGTTCACCGGCCTGGCCATCGGCCTGGTGGGCCTGGACGCCATCAGCGGGCAGGCCCGGCTGACGTTCGGGGTGCTGCAGCTGATCGACGGCATCGACATCGTCGTCGTCGCCGTGGCGATCTTCGCCGTCGGCGAGGCGCTGTGGGTGGCCTCGCGCATGCGCCGGGCCGCCGTGGAGGTCATCCCCGTGGGCCGGCCGTGGATGGGCCGGGAGGACTTCAAGCGCTCGTGGAAGCCGTGGTTGCGCGGCACCGCGTTCGGCTTCCCCTTCGGCGCCGTTCCCGCCGGCGGCGCGGAACTGCCCACGTTCCTGTCGTACGTCACCGAGCGCAAGCTCTCCAAGCACCCCGAGGAGTTCGGCCACGGGGCCATCGAGGGCGTGGCCGGCCCCGAGGCCGCCAACAACGCCTCCGCCGCCGGGACCCTGGTGCCCACCCTGGCGCTCGGGATCCCGACGAACGCCACCGCCGCGGTGCTGCTGGCCGCGCTGATCTCCTACGGCTTCCAGCCCGGCCCGCTGCTCTTCGAGCGCGAACCGGACCTGGTGTGGGCGCTGATCGCCAGCTTGTTCATCGGCAACCTGCTGCTGCTGGTGCTCAACCTGCCGCTGGCACCGGTGTGGGCGAAACTGCTGCGCATCCCGCGCCCCTACCTGTACGCCGGCATCCTGTTCTTCGCCACCCTGGGCGCCTACGCCGCCAACCTGCAGACCTTCGACCTGTGGCTGCTGCTCGCCTTCGGCGTCCTGGGGTTCGTCATGCGCCGCTTCGGCCTGCCGGTGCTGCCGCTCATCATCGGCGTCATCATCGGCCCGCTGGCCGAGGAGCGCCTGCGCACCGCCCTGACCATCTCGCAGGGCAGCTGGAGCGGGCTGGTCGCCACCCCGTTCTCCCTGGCCGTCTACGCGCTCGTCGCCCTGGTCCTGCTCTTCCCGCTGTACCGGCGCCTGCTGCCGGCCAGGCTGGGCGGACGCCCCGCGCAGCCCGGTCCGGCCACCGACGTCCACGACACCCCCCAGCACGAGGAGGCCCACCGGTGACCGTCGTCGTCGCCTACGCACCCACCCCCGAGGGCGAGGCCGCCCTGAGCGCCGGGGTGGAGGAGGCCCGGCGCCGCGGTGAGGAGCTGTTCGTCCTCAACGCCCCCGCCGGCACCTCCCTGTCCGAACCCACCTACGCCTCCCCGCAGCAGCTGGAGCAGGTGCGCGAGCGCCTGAGCGGGGGAGCGGTGCGCGCGCAGGTGGTCCAGCGCATGGGCCAGGGCGACGTCGCCGCCGTCGTCGTCGAGGCGCTGCACGAGCTGTCGGCCTCCGCCGTGGTCGTCGGGCACCGCCGCCGCACCCCCGTCGGCAAGCTCATCATGGGCAGCGTCGCGCAGCGCATCATCCTCGACGCGCCCTGCCCCGTCGTCACGGTGAAACCAGCGGCGCACTGAACCCGCGGCAGGCACGACCGGGCGTCTGGCGGCGGGACGTCACCACGGGACCGCGCGAGCGGTCGCAGAGCCGCGCTCCCACCCCGGCCGGCGGTCGTCGGCGGCACCTCGCGGACCGGTGCGGGCCCGTCCCGGGTGGGAGGTCGTGGAGCCGTCGGCGGTTCCACCCCGTCGTCACTGACGACGGGGTGGAACCCGTGCGGGAGGGGCGTGCAGCCGGGCACGACCGGGCCGTCGACGCTCTCCGGGACGCTGCGCAGGTGCTGGGCGTCGTGGTGCAGGCCGCGCAGCGGGTCGGCCGCGGCGATCACGGGGCAGCCGCCGCGCCGCAGGCGCTCGACCACGCCGCCGCCGGGGTGCCCGCGTGTCAGCAGCTCCGCTCGGGGAGGTTGTCGCGCGCCCAGGTGGTCAGCTCCCGCAGGGCCGGGGCCAGCGCGTGCCCGGAGCCGGTCAGCTCGTAGACCACGGCCACCGGGGGACCCTCGTGGACGGTGCGGGTGACCAGGCCGGCCCGGGACAGCTCGGTGAGGCGGTCGGAGAGCACCGAGTCGCTGATGCCCCCCACCGCCCGGCGCAGGTCGGAGAAACCGGCGGGGCCGGAGGCCAGGGTCGCGAGCAGGATCCCGTTCCAGCGCTTGCCCAGGAACGTGAAGGCCCGGGTCAGCGCCCCGTCGCACGCTCGCGCCGAGTGCTCGACAGGCTCTCGCAGGTGCTCGCTCACCCCCGGAGTGTACGCCTTGACGCTCTCGCCGCCGGTGCTACTCTTTTTTCCGAAGCAGCACCGACCGGTGAAGCGACTCCGAGGAGAACAGCTGTGACCACGCTCGACGAACGCCCCGCCGGTCTCGACGAGGCGGCCCGCGCCGCCCTCTTCGGCGACGCCCGCACCGCGAACACCTTCGCGCCCACCCCCGTCACCGACGAGCAGCTGGCCCAGGTGTGGGAGCTGGCCCGCTGGGCCCCCACCGCCGCCAACCTGCAGCCCGCGCGGGTGCTGTACGTGCGCACCCCCGAGGCCAAGGCCCGGCTGGTGCCGCTGCTCAGCGACACCAACCGCGACCGCGCGGCCGGCGCCCCGGTGACCGCGGTCCTCGCGCTCGACGAGCGCTTCCACGACGCCATCCCCACCGTCGCGCCCTTCATGACCGGCATGCAGCCCGTCCTGGAGCAGGACGCCGCGATGCGCGCGGGCATGGGCTCCTACAGCGCCGCCCTGCAGGCGGGGTACTTCATCCTCGCCGTCCGCGCGCTGGGGCTGGCCGCCGGGCCGATGGCCGGTTTCGACAGGGAGGCCGTGGACGCGGAGTTCTTCGCCGGCACCACCTGGCGCTCGCACCTGGTCGTGAACATCGGCTACCCGGGCGTGGACGCCTACCGCCCCCGCCTGCCGCGCCTGGCCCCGCACGACGTCGTCCGCTACGTCTGAGCTGGTCCGGGCGGTGCCGGTGGCGGCAGGACGGGTGGGGAGCGCACCGTGGCAGGTTGCTGTCAGGTGCGGGCTCCGCGCCCGCTGAGCGCTCGCTCAGCGCCTCGCCGACCGTAGCGTGCTGCCGTGGGGGACGAAGCGGTCCCCGTGGGGACGAGGGAGCGTTCGGTTGCGTCAACCACCCAGGCGGTGCGGCACCCCGTGCACGGCGCTCGCGGCCGCAGCGCCGGCGCGCGTCCAGGTCCTGCGCCCGACCGCCGACCGGTGCGCGTCGTGATGCGGGACGCTCCCCGCCGGCGGCGTGCGCGGGCCGCGCGCGCGGCGGGTCCGGCGTCCGAGCCGGTGCTGGCAGCGGTACCGCCACCACCGGCGCCACCGGTGGTGGTGGAGCCGTCGCGACCGCTGGGGTACGAGCAGCTGAGCAGCGCCCAGCGCCGCACCGTCGACGAGCACCGCGCCCACCGGGCTCCGGCGGCGTGCTTCCTGGGGGAGCGCGGTGCGGACGGCGCGGTCCGGGTGGCCTTCCTGAGCGCCACGCACGCCGTCGACCTGCTCGTCGAGGTCGACGGCGCCGTCCACGAGTGCCGGACGGACGTGGTGGCGTGGCAGGTGGTCTCCCAGCGCGCACGGGAGCAGCGCTGAGGGCGGCGGCCGCCGGGCACCGCGGCGCCCGGCGAGTCCTCGGGGCGGCAGGAACGGTGCGGAGCGTCCGTGCCGGGATTGCCGCGACCGAGCACCGCACCTACCGTTCCCAGCACCGACGGAGCGCACCACCTACGAACGAGGGGGTTCTCGTGGCCGACGAACGCAGCGGCGTGGAGAAGGTCGCCGACATCATCGAGGACATCAAGACCTGCATGCTGACCACCACCACCGACGACGGGCGCCTGGTCAGCCGTCCCATGGCCGTGCAGCAGGTCCGCTTCGACGGCGACCTGTGGTTCGCCACCGACGGCGACGCCTCCAAGGTCGAGCAGATCCAGCACGGCGCGCACGTCAACGCCGCTTTCGCCAGCCGCGACGCGTGGCTGTCGCTGGCCGGCACCGCCGAGGTCGTGCACGACGTGGCCAAGGCCGAGGAGCTGTGGAACACCGCGCTGGACGCGTGGTTCCCCGACGGACCCAGCACCCCGGGCCTGGCGCTGATCAAGGTGCACGCCCAGAGCGCGGAGTACTGGGACACTCCCGGCGGGGCCGTCACCAGCCTGATCGCCCTGGCCACCAGCAAGGTCAAGGGCCGGCGCCCCGACGTGGGGGAGAACGAGACCGTCGACCTGACCTGAGCGCGCCACCCGCAGGGGTGGGGGTCAGCGCACCAGGCGGCACCACACGCTCTTGGCCGTCAGCGGTGCGCTGCCCGCCGCGCCGCCCGACCCGCCGCCGGCCCCGTGCACGTCGTGCCTCTCCTGCACCTGGTGCGGCAGGTGGGTATGCGGGGGGCGGTGCACGCCCCGCTCCTCGCTGAGCAGGTCCACCAGCTGCACCCCGCGCCCGCCGGGCACCGGGGCGGGCGGGTGCTGCACGGTGGGCACCCGGCTGGAGCCGTCCCTGACCGAGAGGGGTCCGGCGCCGGGCCGGGGTCAGGTGCGCAGGGTCGTGCCCGGGCGCACCCCGTACACCTCGCGGTAGGCGCTGGCGAAGCGCCCGGCGTTGGCGAACCCCCACCGCGCCGCGATGGCCGCCACGCTCGCCCCGCCGGTGGGGTCGGCGGCCTGCAGCTCCCGGTGGGCGCGCTCCAGGCGCACCCGGCGCAGGTAGCCGGTGGGGGTGGTGCCCAGGTGCTGGCGGAAGCCGTACTGCAGGGCGCGGGCGCTGGTGCCGGCGGCGGCGGCGACCTCGTCCAGCTGCAGCGGCCGGTGGGCGTTCTCCTCCAGGTGGGCCACCGCGCGGCGGACGGTGGCCGGGGCGGTGGCACCGGGACCGGGGGTGTGCTGCTGGGTCATGGTGGTGTTGGGGAAGGTGCGCAGCGCGGCGCCGGCCACGGTGCGGGCCAGGTCCTCGGCCAGCAGCGGCGAGGCCAGCGGGGAGGCGGGGTCCACCAGGGCGCCGCTGGCCAGGGTGAGCAGGGAGCGCCAGTAGCGGTGCATCCCGGCGGAGACCGGGGTGAGGGCGTGGAAGCGCAGCCGCGCGGCGCTCGGGCCGCTGACCTCCTGGGCCACCCGGTGCAGGCGCTGCGCGCTCAGGCGCACGGTGCTCACCTCGAAACCGCGCATGGCGAAGGCGACGGGGACGCCGAGGGGGTAGAAGGCCACGTCGCGGGGACCGGCGGTGGTGGAGACCTCGTGGCCCTCCAGGCGGCTGTCGATGTGCACGGTGCCGGCGTGCACGAGGAAGAAGACGTAGTCGGAGAAGCCCTGCTGGCTGGTGCCGGTGTAGTCGATGGAGGTGCGCACCAGGTCCGCGCCCAGGGCGGGGGTGTCGTTCGTCTGCGCCGAGAAGCGTGCGCCGCGGCGCACCGGGGCGAAGCGGGTGCTGTTCTCGGCGTACATCGCGGTGATGAAGCCGGTCACCTCGGCTTCGTCGCCGGAGGAGAACGAGGTCCGCTGCACGGGAGCATCGACCGGTACCGGATCCGGGAGCGGCTGCGCGGGGGGGTGCGCGGGTGTGTGCGCCGGCACGGGGCCTCCCCGGGAGGGCGTGGCTGGTGGAGCGGTCGCTGGAGCCGGTGGACACCTTACGCAAGCACGGGCCGCTGAGCGAAGCGCTCGCCCGGTGCGAGGTGTCGACCGCCGGGTCGGTGGGTGAGCCTGAGGGGACGTCGCGCCGAGCCCGGGTTCGGCGGTCGACGCAGCCCGGGCGGGTCCAGCACGGAGCTCGCCCGGGCGCCGCTCCCCAGGCGCCGGCCTGTCGCGCGGCACGCGGGCGAGGGCGGAGGGGGCGGGACGGGTGGTGTCTGCAGACCCCGGTGGTCGCGTGGACGGCGCGTCCTCGCACGACGTGCCGTGGCAGGAGCGGGCCCAGCACTGGCGGCACGTGGCGCTGGCGGCCTCCGAGCGCTCGGCGCAGCTGCACGAGCGGTGCGCCGCCCTCTACGAGCAGCTGGCGCTGCGGGCGGAGGAGCAGTGGGCCCTGCAGAGGCTGATCGAGAGCGCGGCGCGATCGCGGGAGGTGGCGGCACGCGCGCGCAGCCGCTCGTAGCCGACCGCCCGGTCCCGCCGCCGCGACCGTGCGCCTCGCTCCGCGCAGCTGCTCGATCTAGGGGAGCTGCACGGTGGCCCCGGGCGCGTCGTTCCCGCCCTGGCCGGGGTGGCGTCGGGAAGGAACCGCGACCGGGCGGAGGCCGTCCTCGAGCCCGTCGTGCTCGGTGCTGGTGAGCGGGTCCGGCGTGGACCTGGGCGGCGAGGCGGTGGCGCCGACCCGCGGTCCGCAGGGCCGCTCACCGCACACCGGCCCTGGTGTATCGCTACAACCTCTGACAAGCTGGCGCCATGGGCACGGTCAGTGACGACGGATTGCACCAGGGCCGGCTCACGCTCGCCTCCCGCGAAGCTCAGCGCCGGTACGCCGTCAGCGACGGTGGCGTCCGGTCCGACCGCACCGCCGTCGGCGCGGGCCCGCTGGCCTGACCGGACCCGGCCCCACCCGGGCCGCCCGGCCGGTGGGGTGAGCACCCCGGTCGTGCTGGTGCCTCGTCCGGTGACGCGGTCCGGCGGGTCGCGATCGGAGCTGAACGGTCCGCAGGACCCCGCAAGCACCTCGAACCACGAAAGGACCTCCCCGGGTGAAGGCGATTCGAGCCTGCACGTCAGCACTGGCGGTCACGGCCCTGGCGGCTGCCGTCCTCACCGGTTCCTCACCGCTCGCCAGCGCCGCCGGCGCAGCGCCGGGGAACCCCGGCCTCAAGGACGTCTACGAGGACCACTTCCTCGTCGGGACCACCATCAGCCCCGACGACTGGACGGCGAGCGGCGGTGCGAAGTGGGCGCACATGCTCAAGCACTTCAACGCCGTCACGCCGGAGAACGCCCTGAAGCCCGACAGCATCTGGAGCGGTGACCCCGTCACGGGTCAGCCGGCAGGTGCTCCCACCGGTCTGGCCAGCGCGGACAGCCTCCTGACGCGGGCCAACGAGGCCGGCTTCTACACGATCGGGCACGCGCTGGCGTGGCACAACCAGTCGCGGTACTGGCCGGCCAGGTCCGCCGACCGGAACACCCTGACCTCCGACATGACCATCCACTGGGACCACGACGAGGCCCGATCCCGGCTCCGGGACTACATCCACACGATCGCCGGGCGTTACAGCGAGGGCCCGGCCGCGCTGGACGCCTGGGACGTGGTCAACGAGGCGATGCGGGACAACCCGGAGAACCCCACGGACTGGCGGAACGCCCTGCGCTCGCTGGACCAGCCGAAGTACCGGGCGGCGGCCTGGGCCGGCGCCTACGCCAGGGGCGGGAACCCGTGGGACTACGTCTACGACTCCTTCGTCTTCGCGCGTGAAGCCGACCCGGACGCGGTCCTGTACTACAACGACTTCAACGACCTGGAGCTGCCGAACAAGGCGATCGCCATCGCCAGCATGGTGACCGAGCTCAACGAGAGGTACGCCAGGGAGCACCCCGAGGACGGCGAGAAGCTGATCCAGGGCATCGGCATCCAGGCGCACTACAACACGCGGCTCGACCTCGGCAACCTCGAGCGGAACCTGCAGACCTACATCGCCACGGGCGTGGAGGTCTCCCTCACCGAGCTCGACCTGAGCATCACAGGCACGCAGGACTCCGGCGAGACCGTGCCCCCCAGCGACGAGCAGCTGCAGGTGCAGGCGGACAAGTACGCCGAGCTGTTCCTGCTCCTGAAGAGGTACTCGGACCACATCGCCCGCGTGTCCTTCTGGGGCACGAGCGACTCCAACAGCTGGCGCTCCAGCTTCTTCCCGCTGCCGTTCTCCAGGAGCGGCGACACGTGGACCGAGAAGCCCGCGTACCACGCCGTGGTGGACCCCGAGGGCTGGCTCGGCTTCGACGAGGAGCGCCCCGAGCTCACGTCCTTCACGTACGGGGGCGAGGTCTTCGAGGTCGACCCCCGCAGGACGGAGTACGACGTCCACGTCCCCGACGACGTCCGGGCCGTGGACTTCTCCGCCGACGACGTCGCGCACCGCTACGGCGACGACGTCGAGGTCGAGGTCTCGCCCGGCTCGGGCGAGTGCGCCGTGGGCCCGGGCGACCCGTGCGTCGTCACGGTGACGGTGGCGCGGGTGGACGAGCCGGCCAACGCCGCGACGTACACGATCTCCTTCGGGCACATGTCGGCCGAGTGGGAGCAGGACGTCCAGTACCCGGACACGGGCTACCGCTCCGCGGTCGACGTGCGGTTCAGCGACGGCAGCAGCGACCTCACGCTGTTCCAGGAGTTCCTGCGGGACGGCCGCCCCGTCGTCACGACCAGCGAGGAGCACCCCGCCCCTCCGAAGCACGGCAGCGCGCGGTTCACGATCAGCACCGACGACCCGGTCTCCGGGGGCGACCCGGCGGGGACGACCGTGCGCAAGCACGTGTGGGACCAGGACTGGGCACCGCTCACCGCCGCCCGGGTCACGGACCTCGGCCGCCCGCAGAGCACGTGGCGCGCGGCGGACTCCATCGAGGGCGACGAGACGTACCTCGTGGTGGCGGGCGAGGACGACGCCGCCCAGGCGCTGACCCACGAGGGCCTCGACCCCGTCCCGGCCGGCGGGGGCGTCAGCGAGGCCCGGCAGGGCTACTACGGCACCCCCGTCGTCGTCGACGGTGACGCGGTCGTCGAGCCGGAGCCGGTGCAGGACAACATGCGCTGGCTGTTCACCGAGGCCGAGAGCAGCGACCCGGGCCCCTACACGCGTGAGAACGGGTACCGGGGCTTCACCATGATGAGCCTGGTCCACGGCGGCCTGATCCAGCCCTTCACCGTCCACCGGGCCGACGACCCGGACCGCGTGAACACCGACGCGCTCGTCTCGGACAAGCTCATCGGCGACGAGAACCTGGACCGCGCGGTGTGGTTCGACACCGGGCTGGACGAGGACGGCGCGACCACGCTGTTCACGCACAGCGCCGGCAGCGGCGAGACGTACGCGCTGCACGGCTCCGGCGCCGGCTTCGTCGCCGAGGGCGGCCGGGGGGAGCTGGACCAGTACGCGGACGCCAGCCGCGTCCGGCTGTTCGAGAGCGTCACCGAGCGGACGTTCGAGGAGACGGACCGCCTGGGCGTCGGCATCGAGCCCGGCGCGGCCCGGCGCGTCGTGGACGGTTCGGGCGTGCACCACGAGGTGCCCGTCGCGGCGGACGTGCCGGACGGTCGCCAGGCGGTCCTGCTGCGGGACGGCACCCCGGTGGCGACGGCGACCTTCGCGGGCGGGCGGGCGGTGCTGCGGGTCGCCGAGAGCGACGTCGAGGCGGGGGCCCGCTACGTCCTCGTCGTCCGCGACGACGCCGACGTGCTGGGCGCCGCCCCGCTCCCGGCGGGCCACCTCGCCGTGCCGGTGACGGTCGAGGCGTCCTCCCGCGGGGTCGTCAACCCCGGGAGCAGGGGCACCCTGGAGGTCACGCTGCTCTCCCAGGCCGGGTTCGACCCGGTCCAGGACGTCGACGTGGACGCCCTGCGCGTGGGCGTCACGGGCACCGAGGACTCCGTGGTCGGCTGCTGGGCCGGCAGGGACGTCGACAGGGACGGGGTGGTCGACCTGGACTGCGCCGTCCGCGTCCCGCTGACCGGTGTGCGGCGCGGTGACACGCGGCTGCTGGTCACCGGTTCCACGGTGGGCGGCACCGCGCTCGAGGCCGCGGTGACGATCCGCACCGTGCCGTGGCACCGGGGAGGCCGGCCCCGCGGCTGACCGCCCGGGGCCCGTCGGCCCGGCTGCGCGAGCGAGCCCCGCACCGTCCACGGTGCGGGGCTCGCTGCCGTCTCAGGCCTGGGAGACCAGGACGGCGGGGTCGCCCTCGAACCAGGCGCTGTCGATGCTCAGGTGCCGGATGCGCCAGGTGGCGCCGTCGCGCACGAGCTGGACGGTGTAGCGGTTCATCATCAGCGCGTGGGTCGTCCGAGCGGGGTCCGGGCCCTGACCGGGCAGGAAGTGCATCGCCTGCGCGTAGCAGCGCAGCACGGCGGTGTCGCCGGTGACCTCGGTGCGGGCGTTGGTGACGCTGTGGCTGGTGTCCAGCGGACCCACCGCACCGATCAGCGCCCCGACGACGGTCTCCCGGGGGCTGAGGACGGGGAACTCCAGGCCGATCTTCGCGGTCGCGGGCGTCAGGTCCACGGTGGCGTCCTCGGTGAGCGCCGAGGTCATGAGGTCGGCGTCGGCCAGGTCCAGGGCGGTCGTGTAGCGCAGCACGGCGTCGACGACGTCGTGGTGGTCGGCCAGCACGGTGAGCTCCGCCGGCGTCGCGGTGGCGGTGGTGGTGAGCGGCTGGGTGGTCATCGTGGTTCTCCTCCGGGGAAGGCGCATCAGGACCGGGGCAGGACGTTGAGGTTGAGGCGGAACAGGTTGCGCGGGTCGTGCCGGGCCTTCACCCGCTGGACCCGCTCGAAGGTCGCGGGCAGGTAGGCCCGGCGGACGTCCTCGGGATCGGTGTCCCAGGCAGCGGTGAAGTTCGCGTACGCGCCCGGGGCCGTGTGCGGTCCCAGGCGCCGGAACGCCTCGTCGATCCAGGCGGACGCCGCCGCGCTGCCCCGCGGCGGGCCGATGACGAAGAGGCACAGGGCGAAGGCCGCCTCGCGCTGCGCCGCCGCGTACGGCTGGTCCCCTTCCGCGGCGAGCGCGCCGCCGAGCTGGCGCAGCTCCACGATGTGCACCGGGCAGTCGGAGCCGGGGCCGAACAGGTCGACGAGGTCGGCGAGCGACTCCGGGGTGAACTCCTTCAGCAGCACCGTGCGCTGGGTGAAGGGCGCGGGGTCGACCGGGTCGTCGTGGATCGAGGCGTTCTCCCGGTAAGGCATCTCCCCGACCGTGTCGAGGACGACCGGGGCGCAGGCGCGCAGCGGCGCGAGCAGCGCGTCGGCCGTGGCGGCGTCTCCCACCAGGGAGAAGCGCACGTGCACCGCGAACCTGCCGCTGAGGAAGTCCGGCAGGAAGGGCAGCGGGGGGAAGCGCGTCAGGCCGATGGAGGTGGTCAGCTCGTCCGGGGCGCCCGCGGTCAGCTCGGCGTAGGCGGCCAGCACGGCGGCGGCGTGCTCACCGGCGAAGAACAACCCGCCGGCGTGCAGGTGCGTCACGGGGAAGAGCCCGAACTCCAGGGCCGTGACGACGCCGACGTTGCTCTTCGAGGCGAGCAGGCCCCACAGCAGGTCCGCCTCGGGGGAGTCCTCCCCCCGGTTCTCCAGCTGGTGCAGCTCCCCGTCGGCGGTGACCACCTCCACGGCGGTGACGTGGTCGGAGGCCCACCCGTGCAGACGGCCCATCGTGGGGCTCAGGCCCCCGCCGAGGGTGTACCCGACGACGCCGACCAGCGGCGAGGAGCCGTTGAGCGGGGCCAGCCCGTGCTCGGCGGCGGCGTCGACCACCGCCCGCCAGCGGACCCCGGCCCCCACGCGCGCCGTGCGCCGTGCGGGGTCGATGCTCACCCGGTCCATGCGGCGGGTGGTGATGAGCACCGCGCCGTCGGCGGGCAGGGAGGCCTGGTGCCCGGTGGCCATCACCGCCACCGGCAGGTCGTTGCGCACCGCGAAGCGCACCGCGGCCTGCACGTCGGCGGGACCGGCGGCACCGACGACGACGGCCGGTGCGTGCGAGACGGCCAGGTTGTACGGGGAGCACTCCTCGGCGTACCCGTCGTCCCCGGGCAGCAGGACCTGCCCGTCCACCGCCGCGGTGAGCGCGTCGAGGCCGTCCAGCACGGGGGCCGGCGCGGACGAGGGGGCGGTGTCCGAGGGGTGTTCGGCAGAGAGGGTCACGGGATCTCCTCCAGCGGGTCGAGGGGTCAGCGGGTCGGTAGGTCGGTGGGTCGGCGGGTCGGTGGGGCGGTGCGTGCGGTCGCCGCGGTCGGCGGTGTGCGACCAGTGCACCGCGCGGACGTCGACGGGGCGTCGACGGGGCGTCGATGGGGCGTGGACGTCTCGGGGAGGTCGCCGCCAGCACGATCTCCGTCGGCGCGGCCCGTGCGGTTGAGGGGCCGGGGCACGCGGCGCCTGGTCAGCACGAACGACGGGACGCGGGGGTTGGACCGTCGCGGGGCCTGGTGCAGCGCGACGACGGTGGCGCCGCCGGCCTCGGCGAGGCACGACGCCTCGTCCGGCAGCAGGGTGTTCGAGACGATGACGTCCGCGTCCGCGCAGGCCCTGACCACCGCGGGGTGCAGCACCTGCGCGTGCGCGGCCTTCATCTTCACGAACCCGTCCAGGTACTGGTGCACGTCCGTGTTCCGGAGGAGCTCCTGCCCCTGGTCGGAGCGCAGGAACGCGCGCATGTCGAACCCGAGCGGCACCACCGGGATGCCGACGGCCTCGCCGAAGCGCGTGAGGTCGTCCGTGGTGGCCAGCACGACCTCGTGCCCGCGCTGGACCAGTTCGGCCCCGAGCACGGCGGCCGGCTGGACGTCGCCGCGGGAACCCGTGGCCGGGACGGTGGTGCGCACGGTCAGTGCACCTCGCTTGCGGGTGCGGCACTGGGCCGTCGACGCGACGTCCCGTCGACGGGCTGCCTGCTGCCGCCGGTCGTGGCGACCGCCGGGCGCGGTTCAGGCGGGGACCTGCGCGAACCACGCCGAGCAGGCCGCGGCGAAGGCGGCAGGCTGCTCGACCCAGGGCATGTGCCCCGCCTCGGCGATCAGCTCCAGCCGCGAGGTCGGCACGGCCGCGTGGGCCCGCGCTCCCTGGGTGACCGGGTCGCACTGGAAGTCGTCCTCGCCGTAGAGCAGCAGGGTGGGGACGGTGATGCGGGACAGGCGGGGCAGGAGGTTCTCGCTCTGGAACCCCGAGGCCTGCGAGTAGGCGAGGACGGTGTCGTCGAACTCCATCCTCGAGAAGGCGTCGGCGGCCAGTTCCGGCCGGTGGAAGTAGAACGCCCCCGTGGCGTCCAGGACCTCCTGGATCGTGGGCCGGCGCTCGCCGCCGCCGCTCATCAGCGCCACGGCGGTGTCGACGTAGTCCGGGTGCTCCCGGTAGAACGGCTCGGCCCGCTTGGCCTCGATGCGCCGCAGCAGCTCCGCCGTCCGGACGTCGTCGGCCGCGACGATCGCGTCGATGGCGATGATGCCGAGCAGGTGGTCGCTGTGCTCGGTGCCGTAGGCGAGGACCTGGTGCCCCCCGCCGGAGTGGCCGGCGAGGAAGACGCGCTCGGCGCCGAGGTGGACGCGCAGGGCGTCGATGTCGGCGGTGAAGTGCTGCAGGGTGTACTGGTCCGCCTGCTCCGGGCCGGTCGAGGCACCGCTGTGCCGGGTGTCGAAGTAGACGACCGTGCAGTGCTCCTCCAGCACCGGCAGGGGGACGAGGTGGCTCACCGCCGGCCCCCAGCCCGAGGCCGGGACCAGCATCACCGGTCCGGCGCCCCGGACCGTGTAGTGCATCGTGAAGCCGTTGACCGGGGCGAAGTGCTCGCCGGGGGACAGGTGGGGCGACCGGGGGGTCGGGGTCTCGGGCACCGTGGTCCTCCTCGTCGTGCCGTCGGCGTGGTGCGTGCGGTGCGTGCGGTGCGTGGCTCCCCGGCCGGCCGGGGCGCCGCGCCCGTCGTGGGCGTGGGCGTGGGCGTGGGCGCGTGCGCGCGGGACCAGGGGCCCACCGTCCGGGCGCGGCCCGGGCTGCGCCGGGGTGAGGACCTGCCGCAGGGCGCGCAACCCGTAGTGGCAGCGCGACTTCACGGTGCCGGCGGGGACGCCCAGCACCGCGGCGGCCTCCTCGATGGACAGCTCGGCGAGGTGGACCAGCTCCAGGGCCTCGCGGTGCTCGGGCGACAGGCGCGCCAGCGCGTCGCGCACCGTCAGCGCCGCGACCACCCGGTCGGCGTGGTCGTGCTGCTGCGGGACGGTGGTCGGGGACTCGTCCACCTCCTGCGGTCGGGCGGCTCGCGCCCGCGCCGCGTCGGTGACGAGGTTGCGCACGACGGTGAGCAGCCAGCCGCGCACGGAACCGCGGTCGGCGACGAGCTCGTCGGAGTGGCGCCAGGCGCGCACCAGCGCCTCCTGCACGACGTCCTGCGCTGCGGCGTGGTCGCCCGTCAGCAGGAGGGCGTAGCTGCGCATCGCGCCGCCGTGCTCGTGGACGACGTCGAGGAGGACGCTCTCGGCGCGGTGGGCGGTGCGGTCCTGCGCGGCTGCGCGGGGCCGGTGGATCGTGGTGGTGGACACGGGGACTCCTCGGACTGCGGCGTGCTGGGAGCGGTCGGTGCGAGCAGTCGCTGTGAGCAGTTGCTGCGAGCAACCGACCGGGGGCGGTCCTCGGCCCCGGTGACGGGACGGAGGTCCGCGGCGGACGGCCGATCCCGCGGGGCGGACACGAGCACGGCCCAGCGGGGAACGTCCCGGAAACTACGCGGGCGGCGCCGAGCGCGCCAGGGGTTCCGGGAGATCCCCAGGGAGTTCCCAGGGTCGCTGCCTACCGTCGCCGGCGTGACGAGATCCGCAGGACCGGTTCGTGCCCGTCGCGCCGCGGGGGAGCTCCTCGAGGTGGCCCCCGGCGTGTTCTGCGTGCGGACGCCGCTGGCGAACTGGTACCTCCTGCGCGCCGGTCGCGACCTCACCCTGGTCGACGCCGGCTACCCCGGCCAGGCCGGGCTGCTGCTGTCCTCCATCGCCCGGCTCGGGCACGAACCGCGCGACGTGCGCGCGGTCCTGGTGACCCACGCCCACGTCGACCACGTCGGGGGCCTGCCGGACCTGCTGCGGGCGGCGCCCGGCCTGCCCGTGCTGCTGGACCCCGTCGAGGTGGCGCACGCGCGGCGCGAGCGCGTCGAGCAGGTCGGCACGGCCACGGTCCTGCGCCACGCCTGGCGGCCCCGGGTGGCCGCCTGGGCGGTGCGCGCGGTGCGGTGCGGCGGCACGGCGCACGTGCGGGTGCGGCGGGCGGCGGCGTTCCCGGCCCCGTCCCGGGGCGGGGCCCTCGACGTCCCGGGAGGGCCGGTGCCGGTCCCCACCCCGGGCCACACCAGCGGGCACAGCGCGTTCCTGCTGCCCGAGCACGGGATCGTCCTGACCGGTGACGCGCTGGTGACGGGGCACCCGCTGAGCGCCGAGCGCGGTCCGCAGCTGCTGGAGGGTTTCTTCCACCACGACCCCGCCGGGACCGTCGCGAGCCTGGACGTGCTCGCCGCGCTGCCCGCCGACGTCGTGGCCCCCGGGCACGGGGAGCCGTGGCGCGGCCCCCTCGACCGCGCCGTCGCCCGGGCCCGCCGGAGCTGACCAGCCCCCGCGGCGGGGCGCGCGCCGCTCCGGAGGTTCCCGTCCACGACCCGTCGACACCTCGTCGACGCGCGTGCGCTGCAGTGGAGCGGTCGTCGGGGCACCGGCGCCGACAGGTTCCTCACCCCCGGGAGGTGGCGGTGGACACGACCGTCAGCAGGTCCCGCGCCGCCGTGCTGGCCCCCGCGGCGCTCGTGCTCGCGGCGGCCTGCTCCGCCGCCGTCCTGGCCGTCCACCGCGCCGCCGCCCAGGTCGTCGACGACTTCCGCCACGCCTGTTCGCCCCCCGCGCCCCGGGACGCGCCCGGCGTGCACCGGCCGGGCGCCCGGCGGCTCCGCAGCCCGTGACCGCTCAGCCGTCCCGGCTCCAGTCGACCAGGAGCGTGCGGCACAACCCGTCCCAGGTCATCGGGTCCCACCCCGTCAGGGTGCGCCAGCGCCCCAGCCGGTACCGGACCGTGTTGACGTGCACGTGCAGCGCCGCAGCCGTCGTCGACAGCGAGGACCCCGCGTCGGCGAAGGCGGTGACCGTCTGGAGCAGGTGCGGGTTGTCCGCGGCCGCCCGCAGCCCGGGTTCCAGCACCTGGCGCAACCGCGGCGCCTGCCCGCTCAAGCTGACGGGGAGCCACCACCGCTCGAACGGCACCACCTCGCGGCGGGGGTCGGCGTGCGCCAGGCACAGCACGGCGTCGCGGTAGCTGTCGACCGCCCCCTGCACCCCCGGCCGGCTCAGGCCCACGCCCGCCCGCACCTCGGCGCCCACCCGCCGCACCCTCGCCACGAGCGCCGCGGGGTCCACCCCCTGCAGGACGGCGACCATGACCTGCCCGACGTCGGCGACGTGCAGGTGCTGCAGGGCCCGCCGCGGTTCGCGGTCCCGTTCGTGCCAGCGGCGCACCTGCTGCTCCGACCAGCCGCTGATCGACCAGCACACCACCTGGAAGCGCCCCGTCAGGTCGTAGCCCAGGCTGGCCGCGGTGCGCTCGACGGCCTCGCGCTCGACGGCTCCCTGGCTGAGCGCCTGCACGAAGCGGTGGGTGGAGCGGATGTCGACCTCTTCCAGCACCCGGGTGGTCTCGCTGTGCCCCTGCGCGGCCGCGGCGGTGATGGCCTGCATCCAGGACCACACGCCGTCCACCCGGCCCAGCAGGTCCAGCTGCAGCTGCTGGTCCCCCGACTCGTCGGCGAGCTGCTGGATCTGCGCCCACAACCGCTGGAACCCGACCTGGTACGCGCCGATCAGCGCGTCCAGGGGAACGCCGTCGTGGGCCCGCTGGCGCCCCAGGTCCCGCGCGGCCTCGAGCTCGCGGGGACCGGGGCCGCGCCCGGCCGCCAGCCCGGTCACCATGCCGCGCAGCTGGCCCTCGGTGTGCCGCACCTGCTCGGACACCGCCACGGTGCCGTACGAGGCCACCCGCTCGCGGATCAGCTCGATGACCTCCACGGTCAGGGCGGGCACCCGGCTCTGCGCCCGGGCGTAGAGCTGCTCGATCGCCTCCACCGGTCCCCCCACCCCCGACCCGCCGGGCGTCCCGGCGCCCCATCCTGACCGGAGGCGCGCACGCGGCGCACCTTGTGGGATCCACAAGGTGCGGGCGCCCATCTCTGACGCCCTGGACCTGTCGCCCCGCCGGCGCGGCGAGGACCCTACGAGTACCGCCCGGCAGCAGGGCGGGGCCTGCGCGCACGACCCGGCAGCAGGCACCGGTGACGTCGCCCGTCACCCGAGGGGGGAGTGCCCGCACGTGTTCCACGACGACGCAGAAGACCCCGGGATGTTCCCGCAGCACCTCGAACTCAGGCTCCTCGGACCCGTCTCGATGCGCTGGCGAGGGGCCGAGGTGGACCTCGGCACCCCCCAGCAACGGGCGTTGTGGGCGGTGCTGCTCCTGCGCGCGCGCCAGCTCGTGCCCGCCGAGGAGCTCGTGGACGCGCTGTGGGACGAGCAGGCGCCCGTCGGTGCCCGCACGACGGTGCGCACCTACGTCTCCCGGCTGCGCAAGGCGCTCGCGGCCTGCGGGGCCGGCGAGCACGTCCGGCTGGAGTCCCGCTCGGGCGGTTACCTGCTCTCGGTCCCGCGCGGTTCGGTGGACGTGGAGCTGTTCCAGCACGAGGTCGCCGCGGCGCGGCGCAGCGCCCGCACCGGGGAGCGCGACCGGGCGCGCGAGCAGCTGCGCACGGCGCTGTCGCGCTGGAGCGGTCGCGCGCTCACCGGGGTCGACGGCCCCTGGCCGGCCGCGCAGCGCGCGCACCTGGAACTGCTGCGCACGGACGCGCTGGAGGAGTCCTGGACCCTGGAGGTCGAGGCGGGGCCCGAGCCGGGCACCGTCGCCGACCTCGTGGACGCGGTCGCCGCGCAACCCCTGCGGGAGCGGCGCCGGGAGCTGCTGATGCTGGCGCTCTACCGCTCCGGCCGGCAGGCCGAGGCGCTGGCCGCCTACCGCGAGGCCCGCGAGTTCCTCGCGGGCGAGCTGGGCATCGACCCCGGTCCGGCCCTGCAGGCGCTGCACCAGCGGGTGCTGCGCTCCGACCCCGAGCTGATGGGGCCCGGACCCGCCGGACCCACCGGTGCCCGCGAGCCGGGCGGGGACCCGGCCGGAGCCGACCGGGTCCCCGTCGCACCGGTCCCCCCGGCGCGGGCACCCCTCGCCCCGGTCCCCGCCCAGCTGCCGCCGCCCGCCGAGCCGTTCACCGGGCGCGGTGAGCTCCTGCACCGCCTGACGACGGCCCTGACGGGCGTGCAGGGCCTGGTGGTGGAGGGGCTGACCGGGCTGGCCAGCACCGGGACCAGCGCGCTGGCCGTGCAGGTGGCCCACCGGGTGCGCGAGCACTTCCCCGGCGGGCAGCTGTACGTCGACCTGCGCGGGCCCGACGCTCCGGTGCAGGCCCACGAGGTGCTGGGCGCGTTCCTGCGCGCCCTGGGCGTCCCCGCCGCCGCGGTGCCCGCCGCGAGCGCCGAGCGGGTGGCCAGCTGGCGCACCGCGACCAGCGGCCGGCGCCTGCTGGTGCTGCTGGACCACGCCAGCAGCGCCGCCCAGGTGCGCGACCTGCTGCCCGCCGGGGCCGGCAGCGCCGTGCTGCTCACCAGCGCCCGCCGCTTGGCGGACCTGGTCCCGGTGCGGTGGAGCACCGTGGGGGCCCTGGAGCCGGCGCAGTCGCTGGAGCTGCTGGCCTCGGTCGCCGGCCGCGAGCGCGTCCTGGCCGAGCGGGAGGTGTCCGAGCAGGTGGTGGCCGCGTGCTCGCACCTGCCGCTGGCCGTGCGCGTCGCCGCCGCGCGCCTGCTGGACCGCCCGGGCTGGAGCGTGGCGCAGATCGCGGCGCAGCTGGCCGACGACCTGCGCGAGCCGGTGGTCATGGCCGCCGACTGCGCGATCGTCGACGCACCGCTGCAGCGCGCCCAGGACGGTCTCGGACCGGTCCTGGCACAGGCGTTCTGCCTGCTGGCCGTCCCCGACTGCGCCTGGCTGGACGAGGGCGCCGCCGCCGCCGTGCTGGAGGTCCCGCCGGTGCGGGCCCGGGGCGTGCTGGAGGAGCTGGTGGACGCGCACCTGCTGCTGGCCGCCGCGGACGGCACCTACCGCTTCCCCGGGCTGGTCAAGGCCTTCGCGCGCCGGCAGGCGTGGGCGCAGCAGGGCCACGAGCGGTGCCGCTCGGCCCTGCAGCGCCTGGTGCAGCACCACGCGCGCACGCTGCGCGGGGCGGTGCCCGCCCAGGGCGGCGCGGTGCGCGCGCCGGGGACGGCGCGCGCGGAACTGCCGGTGCCGGTGCTGCAGGAGTTCCTGGCCGCGCTCCCGGTCGCCTGAGCGGGAGCGCGGCACGTCCGCGCCGGGCGCACGCCGCCCCGGCGCCGAACCACCCCGTCCACCGGAGGAGAACCGTGCACGAACCCGACCTGCGCACCCGCGCGACCGCTCCCGCCCTGCCGGGTGACCAGCTGCGCAACTGCGCCTCCTACTACTCCGGGTACGGCCGGCGGGAGGACGGTGCCGGTGCGCTGCTCTACCGCAGCGGCCTGGAGCACCCCCTGTACAACGGGGTGCTGCGCTGGCGCGGCACCGACGGCACCGACGGCACCGACGGCACCGACGGCACCGACGGTGCCGGTGCGGCCGTCACCGCGGCCGGTTCCCGGCTCGCCGGCCTGCCGTGGTTCTGGTGGGTCGGACCGGACAGCGACGAGGGCGTGCGGGACGCCCTGCGGGCCCGGGGCGCGGTACCGGCGGGACGGATGCCCGTGATGGGCGCGGCGATCCGGGAACGTCCCGTCACCACGCCCGTCGAGGGCGTCGACGTCGTCCGGGTCCGGACGCCGCAGGACCTCACCCGGTGGGCGCAGGCGTACGCGCGGGCCTTCGGGATCGAGGAGCGGCTCACGCTGCCCGCGGAGCGGGGGAGGCCGCCGGCCGAGCCGCTGGTGCGCTTCTCCGCGCGCGCCGGCGACCGGGTGGTCGGCACCGCCGCCCTGCTGCCGGCGCACGGCGTCGCCGGCGTGTACGTCGTGAGCACGCACCCCGAGCACCGCGGCCGGGGCATCGGCACGCTGATGTCGCAGACCGTCCTGCAGGCCGGTTTCGACGCCGGTCTGCGGGTGGCCACGCTGCAGGCGAGCGAGCAGGGGGAACCGCTCTACCGCCGCCTGGGTTTCGAGGAGTGGACGGCGTACGAGCTGTTCACCCTCCCGGCGCGCTGAAACCCGCCGGGCCGACGGGATCGACGCCGACTGCGCGGCGTCGTCGCCGACCGTCTCGTCCACCGCGCTGTCGACGCCCGTCGACGTGCTGTCGACGTGCTGTCGACGTCCTGTCGACGCGGCGCGCGGGGGTGAACCCCGGCGCCGCGCGGGCCGTGTGCAAGGAGCGGTGGGAACCGGCGGGCACGCCCGGCAGCGCACCGCCGAGGGGTTCCGCGGACAGCGGCCCCGAGGCGGTCGCGGCTGACGGGCGCGACGCGGTTCCGGTTGCACCGCAACCGCACAGCTCACCTGAGGAGAAGACCATGCGCACCAAGATCCTCGTCGCCACTGCCCTGACCGGCGCCGCCCTCGTCGCCGCCGCCGCGCCCTCGTCCGCGGCGGTCCCCCCGCAGACGGCGATCCGCTTCGCCCGCGGTGCGGAGTCCGCCACCGTCTCCGGGCACGTGGCCGCGCACGGCGACCGCCGCTACGTCTTCGACGCCACCGGCGGGCAGACGGTCAGCATCCGCTTCACGCGCAGCACCTCCGCCGAGACCTGGACCCTGGTCGGCCCGACCGGCCCGTCGGTGCACAACGCCGGGAGCCCGTCGCAGACGAGCTTCACCTACCGCCTGCCGGACACGGGGCGCTACTACCTCGACGTCGTCTCCCCGCGCGCGGCCGACTACCGCCTGCAGGTGAGCATCCCGCGCGGGCAGACCATCGCCTTCCCGGCCGGGGGCACCAGCGCCACCGTCTCCGCCCGCGTGGCGGCGCAGCGGCCGGCCGAGTACGTCTTCGCCGCCCGCGCCGGTCAGCGGGCGCACGTGCAGCTGTCCGGCTCGCCCACCGCGGCGTTCACCCTGACCGCGCCGGACGGGCAGCCCCTGCACACCGCCGCGTCCGAGCAGCAGCGCGACGTCAGCGTGACCCTGCCGGCCACGGGCCTGTACCGGCTCGCGGTGCAGGACGCCACGGCCGGCACGCGCACCCTGACCCTGAGCATCCCGGCGCGCTGACGGGCCCCACCACCGCACCCCCCGGCGAGCGGTGCACGCCGGCGGCCCGGGCGTCCGCGCTCCCGAGCCGCCGGCTCGGCCGCACCGCTCCCGGCGAGTTCTTGACCAGTCGGTCCACCACGCGTACCGTTTGAGACCAACCAGTCAACAACATGGACGGAGACCCACCGTGACCGCAGCACTCACCGGCAAGACCGCCCTCGTCACGGGCGGCACCTCCGGCATCGGCCTGGCCGTCGTGCGCCGCTTCGTGCAGGAGGGGGCGCACGTCGTCCTGACCGGGCGGCGGCAGCCCCAGCTCGACGCGGTCGCGGCCGAGCTCGGGGACGCGGTGACCGCCGTGCGCGCCGACGCCTCGGACCCCGCCGACGTGGCCGCCCTGTTCGAGGCCGTCGCCGCCCGCGGGAGCGGCCTGCACGCGGTGCACGCCAACGCCGGCAGCGGCGAGTTCAAGCCCCTGGCCGAGGTGACGGCCGCCGACGTCGACACCGCCTTCGCCACCAACGTGCGGGGCACCACCCTCACGGTGCGGGGCGCGCTGCCCTTCCTGGAGGAGGGCGCCGCGATCGTGGTGACCGGTTCCACCGCCGCCTCGGGCACGGAGAAGAGCTTCGGCCTCTACGGCGCCTCCAAGGCGGCGGTCGCCACCTTGACGCGCACCTGGGCCGCCGAGCTGGCCCCGCGCGGGGTGCGCATCAACACCGTCATCCCCGGCCCGACCGAGACGCCCGGCCTGAAGGGCCTGGCCCCCGGCAACGAGGACGCGCTCGTGCAGCAGATCGCCGGTGGCCTGCCGTTCGGGCGGGTGCTGCGCCCCGAGGAGGTCGCCGCCGTCGTGCTGTTCCTGGTCTCCGAGCAGAGCTCGGGCATGACCGGCAGCGAGGTCTTCGTCGACGGCGGCTCCACCATCGCCTGACCCCGAACCCCACCCGCGACCCACCCGCACCCGCCCGCACCCGCCCGCGAGGAGGACACCCGTGATCGACCGCACCACCCCCGCCCCGTTCACGGCCGGGCGCGCGCCCGCGCCGCTGCCCCTGCCGCGGGCCGGCGCCCTCGACGGGGGCGACCCCTGCGTCCCGACGGCGGCGACCCCGTGAGCCGGCCGCTGCCCACGAGCACCCCGGCGGCGGGCCGGGGGTGGATCGGCGTCTCCTCCGTCGCCCTGGGCTCCTTCGCCATCGTCCTCTCCGAGTTCCTGCCCGTCGGGCTCCTGCCCTCCATCGCCTCCGACCTGGACGTCCGCATCGGCACCGCCGGCCTCGTGGTCGTCACCACCGGCCTCTTCGCCGCGATCGCCGCTCCCGCCGTCACGGTGGCCGCCTCCGGCCTCGACCGCCGGGTCGTGCTCGTGGGCCTCAGCGCCCTGCTGGTCGTCTCCGACGCCCTGGCCGCCCTGGCCCCGGCCTTCCCCGTCCTCCTGCTGGCCCGGGTGCTGCTGGGGGTCAGCCTCGGCGGGTTCTGGGCGATCGGTGCCGGCATCGCCGGGCGGCTGGTGCCGGCCGGGGACGCGATCCGGGCGACGTCGCTGATCACCGCGGGCATCTCCGTGGCCACCGTCGTCAGTCTCCCGCTGGGCGCGGCGGTCTCCGCGCTGGCCAGCTGGCGGCTCGCCTTCGTCATCGGCGCCGTGGTGGGCCTGCTCGCGCTCGGCCTGCAGCTGCTGACGCTGCCGAGCACCCCCGCGACGCACCGCGTGCGGGTCTCCACGCTCGGCGCGCTGTTCCGCGTCCCGCGGGCCCGGATCGGGCTGGTCGCGGCCGCGTTCGCCTTCGCCGCGCAGTTCGCCGCCTCCACCTACGTCACCCCCTTCCTGCAGGACCGGGCCGCCGCCGGTCCCGGCACCGTGACCTTCGCGCTCCTGGCCTTCGGCGTGGCCGGGATCGCGGGCAACTTCGCGGCCGGCGCGACGCTGGGCCGCAGCGTGCTGGGCACCACGGCGGTCGCGAAGGTCGTGCTCGCGGTGACGGTGGTGCTGCTGCCGCTGCTGGCGCGCTCGACCGCCGCGGTCGTCGTGCTCGTCGTGGTGTGGGGCTTCGTGTGGGGCGCCCTCCCGCTGGCGCTGCAGACCTGGATGTCCACCGCCTCGCCGGCCGGTGCGGAGACCGGGCTGGCGCTGTTCGTCACCACGATCCAGCTCGCCCTCGCGGCGGGCTCGGTCCTCGGCGGCGCTGCGGTGACCTCCTCCGGCCTGGACGCGGACTTCCGGCTCGCCGGCGCGATCGCGCTCGTCGGCGCTGTCGTGTTCACCGCGGCGGGCTCCCGGCGCGCCGCGGCCGCCCCCGCCACCACCGCCCCCACCGAGGACCCGACCGGCGGTGCGCACGAGCGCGCGAGCGCGCAGGCCGCACCGCCCCGGGGGTGACCCGCGCCGCGCGCAGCAGCGCTGGCATTCCCGTCCTGCCCGCCCCGTCCGCCCGACACCACCTGGAGCGACCGTGAACGCCTCTCCCGCACCCACCACGAGCCTCGACCTCGGAGGCACCACCCTCACGTACGTGCCGGACGGCGAGTTCCGCGCCGAACCCGCCGTGGCCTACCCGTCCGGCCACGAGGACCTGTTCACCGACGGCCTCGACGTCGTGGACGAGAACGGCATGCTCGTCCTCAGCGTCGGAGCGCTCCTGCTCACCACCGGCGACCGGCGGGTGCTCGTCGACGCCGGCATCGGCGCCCGGACCATCCCCCTCGTCCGGCCGGGGACGACGCGCGACGCGTACATGCGCGGCGGCACCCTGCTGCAGAACCTCCACGAGATCGGGGTCGAACCCGACGAGGTCGACGCCGTGCTGCTCACGCACCTGCACGCCGACCACGTGGGCTGGCTCGGCGACGAGTCCGCGGACGGCGCGCCCACGTTCCCGAACGCCGAGTACTGGGTCACCGACGAGGAGCGGGAGTTCTGGTCGCGCCCGGAGCACGACGGCGACCCCGTCGGCCCCCGGCCCCACGAGCTGCGCATCGTCGACGCACGACGTCGGCACCTGGTCGAGGGCTCCGAACCGGTCGAGGGGGTGAGGGCCGTGCGCACCGCCGGACACACCCCGGGACACGTCGCCTTCTCGGTGGCGGGGACCCGCGCCCGCGCGCTCGTCGTGGGCGACGCCGTGCACTGCCCGGCGGAGGTCCTGCACCCGGGGATGGCGTGGGTGGGCGACCACGACGCCGCGACGGCCGCCCGCACCCGCGAGGGCCTCGCCGACCGCGTCGCCCGCGACGGCGCCGTCCTGGTCGGCCCGCACTTCCCGGACGCGGTCTTCCGCCGGTACGACCCCGCCGCGACGCCGCCGCTCACCCCCCACGCGGCGTAGCGGCGCGCGGGGACGGGCGTCCCCGCTCCCGCGGTGGGGGACCGCCGCACCCGGTGGGCAGCCGCGGTCGGGGCACGTGCCCTCGCCGCCGTGCGCCATGATGGACGAAGCGGTCGAGAACCCGATCCGAAGGACGGCCATGCCCAGACCCCGCACGTTCGACGAAGCCGACGTCATCGCCCGCGCCCGGACGGCGTTCGCCGAGACCGGCTTCGCCGGCACGTCCCTGGACACCCTCCTGGAGGCCACGGGCCTGGCGCGCCAGAGCCTGTACAACGCCTTCGGCGGCAAGAAGGAACTGTTCATGCGGGCGTTCCTCAGCGACGCCGCCGAGGCCGTCGACGCCGTCGAGTCGATCCGGCACGGTTCGGACAGCCCCCTCACGCGCATCCGCTCCCAGCTCGTCAAGGTGGCCGTCGAGCACGGCTCGGCCCAGGCCGCCCCGTCCCTGTTCACCAAGGCCGCCGTCGAGCTCTCGGCGCGCGACCCCGAGGTCGCCTCGGCGGTCGCAGCCGCCTTCGCGTCGATGAGCGAGCACTACGCCGCCTGCATCGCCGAGGCCCAGGCCGCCGGCGAGATCGACGCCGCCGCCGACGCGGACTCCCTCGGGGCGTTCTTCTGCGCCGTCATCGAGGGCATGTCCACCCTCGGCGGGACGGGCGCGCCCCGTGCGACGCTGCTCGACATCGGGCTCACCAGCATGGCGGCCATCCCGATCACCGACCTCGGCCGCGACCACCTCGGCACCGACGACGGCGACTGGTCCTGAGGGGGCGGCGTCGAGGGGTGGTGCGCGGTTCCCGCGCGGTGACCGCACCACCCCGCCGGGCCCACGGCCGGCCGAGCGGCACGGCGGCGGGGGCGGTGCCGAGGGCGCGCACCGGGCTCGCCGTCCTGGCGGGCGCCGCCAACGCCAACTTCCTGCTCGCCCCGCTGCTGGGCACCCGGGTCGACCTCGCAGCGGGGGTCATCAGCGAGCTGTCGGTGCCCGGTCAGCCGGGAGCGGTGTGGTTCCGCCTCGGTGACGGGTCGGCGGGCCTGCTGTGCTCGCTCCTGGCGCTGCCGGTGGCCCTCGGGTGGTACCGGTCCCGGCACGACCGGTCCCGGCGCGATCGGTCGCGTCACGGGCGTTCCCGGCGCGAGGGGTTCGGTGCGCTCTGCCTGGGGGTGTTCGGCGTGTCGACCCTGCTCTCGGCGATCGTCCCGCTCGCCTGCGCGCCCTCCCTCGGCCCGTGCCCGGCGTCCGCGGCACCCGCGGAACTCGTCCACGACGCGGTCAGCGTCGTGGGGACCCTGGCGGCGGTGGTGGGTGTCGCGGCGCTGGCCCACCGGGCCCGGGGGTGGTGGCTGTGGCCCGCGGTCGTGCTGACCGCGCTCGTGACGGCGGGGACGGGCGCCTACGAGGTCGTCACGTTCCTGCAGGGCGGCGGCGGCGCCGGGGGGGCGGCTCAGCGGCTGCAGGTCGTCGCGGTGTCGTGCTGGGTGGTGCTGGAGGTCGCGCACCGGGAACCGGACCGGGGCCCGGGTCGAGGCCGAGCCCGGGGCCGAGTCCGGGGTCGAGCCCGGGGTCGAGCCCGGGGGCCAGCCCAGGGTTGAGCGTGCGGTGGGGCCGGGGGACGCGTGGCGGTGCGGGTCCTCAGCTCGCCGGCAGGTACCGCGCGGCGAACACCAGCCCGTAGGGCAGGTCGTCGCGGGCGGTGGTCCAGGTGTGCCCCTGCCCGGCGACGTCGCGGCGCGCCACGGGCCAGCCCCTGGCCTGCAGCGCCCGCGTCAGCGCGTCGACCCCGGGCACCTCCGTGGCCCGGGTACCGGTGCCCAGGAACACCGGGACCGGGGCCGGCACCGGCAGCGAGGGCAGGTACGAGGAGGGCGAGACCGCTGCGAACCCCTCGGCCGGGAGCACGTCGCGGAAGGAGTCCCCGGGGTCGCCGAAGGGTTCCAGCGCGATGAGCGGCCCCCAGGTCCCGCGGTGGCGCAGGCCCTGGTCGAGGGCGCAGTAACCGCCGGCGCTCATCCCCGCCAGCACCCGCGACGACGCCTGGGCCCGCGTGCGGTAGAGCGCGTCGACGCGGGGCACGAGGTCGCGGTAGAGGTAGGTCTCCCACTCGGGTCCGCCGGGGGAGTCCAGGCACTCGGTGTCGGCCAGGCCGGAGTTCTGGTCGGGGGTGACGGCGATCACCGGCGGGATCAGCTCGCGTGCGATGAGGACGTCGAGGGTGCGGGCGGCGTCCCCGGCGCCGAACCAGTCGGTGGAGCGCCCCGGCGAGCCCGGCAGCAGGAACACCACCGGGTAGCGGCGCTGGGGGTGGGTGGTGTACCCGGGCGGCAGGTACACGTAGGTCGTCGTCTCCGGCACGCCGAGCGCGTCCGACCCCAGCCGGAAGGAGGTGATCGTGCCGCCCCCGGAGCGCAGCTCACCGGTCACCGCGAACCGCGCGGCCTCCAGGGTCGGGACGTAGCCCGTGACCGCGTTGGCCGTCGTCGCCGCGGTCAGCACCAGCGCCACCAGCGAGCCCGCGGCCCAGGGCACCCGGTGCCGCCGCCGGCGGCAGGAGCGCACCGCACCGACCAGCACGCACAGCAGCACGAGCGCGCACGCCACCGCCGGCCACGGCGAGCTCAGCCACTCCGACGGCGGGGCGAGGGCCCTGACGACGGCCGGGGGGAGGTGCACCGGTGCGACCGTCACGACTCCTCCGACACCGCTGGTGACCCGGCCAGCACCACCGAGCAGACCACCACGACGAGCAGGGCGGCGGCGGTGGCGGGCAGCCACCCGGCCCGCACCGAGTCGCCCAGCAGCACCGGACCCGCCAGCGCCGGCACCACCACCTCCACCGCCCACAGCAGCGCCGTCACCGGCCCGACCGCCCCGCGCTCCAGGGCCGCCGCGTACCCCAGGGTCCCCGCGACCCCGGCGAGCACCACCGCCCACCCCGCGGGTTCCAGCGCCGTGCGCCACCACGCGCCGGGGACCGTCACGGCGCGCGCGCTCAGCGCCGCCACGGAGCACCCCAGCCCCGCCAGGACCGCCAGCGCGACGGGGCCGCCGCGCCGCAGGGCCAGGACGCCCAGCAGGAGCACGGCGGCGACGACGCACGACCCCACCTCGACACCCCTGCCGACCGCGGCGGGTGCTCCTTCGCGCCCCGCCCGTGCGAGCACCCCCAGGGCCGCGACCAGCGCCAGCACCGCCGCGGTGTCGCGGCGGCGCAGCCGCGTCCCGAGCACCACCCGGGCCAGCAGCACGGTCAGCGCGAGCGAGGCCGCCAGCAGCGACTGCACCGCGAACGCCGGCAACCGCCTCAAGGCGACCAGGGACAGCAGCCAGGCGACGGCGTCGCAACCGAGCCCCGCGAGGTAGAGCGGGGAACGCAGGCCGGCGGCGCGCACCCCCACGGCCTGCAGCAGCGAACCCGCCGCGTAGCCGAAGGCCGCGAGCGCCGTCACCGCCGCGGGAGCGGTCAGCGCCGCGGTCACGGCGCGCGCCGTCCCAGGAAGCGCCCGATGACGGGCAGTTCGGCGACCCCCTCGGCGCCGGCGATGGTGAGGCCCTGCGCGGCGGCGAACTCCACGGAGTCCAGGACGACGTACCGCGGGCGCCACTGCGGGTCGTACTTGGCGTTGAAGCGCCACAGCGACTCGATCTGCGCGTTGCGCGACAGGGCGTGCAGCGCCCGCCGGCCGAGGTCGGCCACCGCGCCCGAGCGCTCGCCGGCGACGAGCTCGCGCAGGACGGCGAAGTTCAGGCCCAGTCCGCGCATCCCGTTCTCGGCCAGGTGCTGGGCGGTGGCGACGACGAGGGCGTCGGTGAGGCCGTTGGGGACGTCCTCCGCGGTGGAGCGGCGCATCACGTCCAGGGAGTACCCCTGCACGTCGGCGGCGGGGACCCACTGGACGAACCCCGCGGGGCGCCCGTCGGCGAAGCGCGCCACGCTCAGCAGCAGCCCGGTGTCGGCGGGGTCGAACAACCGGGACAGCGTCATGGAGTAGCCGCGCTCGCTCCCGCCCTGACGGGACTCCCCGGCGATGGCCAGCAGCTCGTCCCGCTCGCTCGCGCTCAGCGCCGCGGGGTCGTGGAAGGTGATCGCGATGCCCGTCCTGGCGACCCGGTTGACCGCGCCGCGCAGGCTCTTCGCGTGCGACCCCTTGAGGCTGAAGGTGGTGCAGTCCAGGACGGCCTCGTCGCCCAGGTAGACCGGGCGCAACCCGACGGCCTCGTACGCCGGCAGCCAGTCCGCCGCCGCGCCGACCACGGCGATGGACCACCCGTTGCGCTCGACGTGGTCGAGGAACTCCGTCAGCAGCTCCCCGCGGCGTCGCGCCGGGCCGACGGGGTCGGGCGAGACGAGGCAGACGCCGTTGCGGACGCTGTGGGCGACCACGCCCTCGCCGAGGTCGGTGCCGACGAAGAAGAAGTCCTTGTCGTCGCGCAGCGCGAAGTAGTCCAGGGTGCCGCCACCGTGGCGGGCGACGATCCCCCTGGCCCGCTCCCGGTCGGCCAGGCGCTGGTCCACGCTGAGCGCGCGGGGCCGGTGCGGGGAGGACGAGGTCCAGCCGAGCACCACCAGCAGCACGAGGCCCAGCGCCAGCAGGGCGGGGTTCAGCAGCGGCAGGAACACGTGCCCCTCGCCGCCGTGCAGCTTCGGCAGCGGGGTCCGCCGGTCCCCCACGAGGCGTTCCACGACGGCCTCCACCGTCTCCCCCGGGTGCCGCTCGGCGCCGACCGCGACGACCATCGCGGTGGAGACCGCGAGGGTGAGCAGCGCGCCGAGGCTCAGCACGCGCACCGCGCGCCGAGCCCCGGCGGCGCTGGGCAGGACGGGGAAGGCGCGGGCGTTCAGCGCCAGCCAGACCAGCGCGACGACGTCGAGCAGGGCCTCCTCGACGTCGATCCCCTTCAGCAGGTGCAGACCGGCGGACGCGCCCAGCAGGCCGACCGTCGTGCCCCAGGCCAGGCGCTGGCCCCGGCGCAGGCCGCGGGCCAGCAGCAGCAGCGCGACGGAGACCGGCACGAGCACCGTCGTCGCGCTCAGCGGGACGACCAGCGGCAGGACCTGCAGCAGGGGTGCGAAGCGTTCGCGCAGCGGCGGGGTGAGGGCGGAGAGGACGCCGACGACACCGAGCGCGGCGACGAGGGCCGCGCCCAGGCGCCGGGTCCGTGCCCGGCGGGCCCTGCCGGCGAGCAGAGGAGGGAGCACGTTCCGCAGTGTGCTCCGGCGCGCACGGTTCCGGCCCGCAGGACAGCACTTCCCCGGTCAACTCCCGGGCAACTCCCAGACGAGGGGGCGGGCGTCAGCTTGCGGCTCGGGTGCGGCGGGGCGAGATGCGATCTTCATGCTCGGGAAACACGGTCGAAACACGCCTCGCCCCAGACTCGTCGCAGTACCTGTCGAGCGACAGGTATCTCCCCGCCACCCACCGGAGGGACCGACGATGTCCGTTCCCGCTCCACGTGCGCGTCCCGGTGCCGCCGGCTCGCCCGACAGCAGCGACCTCGGCCGCTTCGGCTACGGCCAGCAGCTGCGCCGCGACGTCGGCCCCTTCGCCTCCTTCGCCGCCGGCTTCTCCTTCGTCTCCATCCTCACCACCGTCTTCCAGCTCTTCGGGCTGGGCTTCAGCTTCGGTGGCGCCGGGTTCTTCTGGACCTGGCCGCTGGTCTTCGCCGGTCAGCTCCTCGTGGCCCTGTGCTTCGCCGAGCTCGCCGCGCGCTACCCCATCTCCGGGGCGGTGTTCCAGTGGTCCAGCCGTCTGGCGGGAACCGACATCGGCTGGTTCACCGGCTGGGTCATGGTGATCGGGCAGGTCCTCACCGTCGCCACCGCCGCCATCGCCCTGCAGGCGGTGGTGCCCGCGATCTGGTCCGGCTTCCAGCTCGTCGGCGGAGCGGGTGCCGACTCCTCCCCGCTGTCGGCGACCGGCGCGCAGAACGCCGTCGTCCTGGGCTCGGCCCTGCTGGTGCTGACCACCGTCGTCAACGCCATCGGGGTCCGGCTGATGGCCGTCATCACCTCCGTCGGAGTGGTCGTCGAGATCGTCGGTGTCATCGCCCTGATCGTCGCCCTGTTCAGCCACGCCGAACGCAGCCCTGCGGTCGTCATGACCACCCGGGGCGCGGGGGAGGGGAACTACCTCTTCCTGTGGTTGGCCAGTTCCCTCATGGCCGCCTACGTCATGGTCGGCTTCGACTCCGCCGGTGAGCTGGCCGAGGAGACCCGCGCCCCGCGGGCCACCACCCCGCGCACCATCCTGCGCGCCCTGATCGCCTCCGGGGTCGGTGGTGCGCTGATCCTCGTCGGCGGGGTCGTCGCCGCCCCCAGCCTGCTGGACGGCGAGCTCGCCGCCGGGGGCCTGGCCCACGTCCTCACCGCCCGCCTCGGCGACGTGGGGGGCCGCCTGCTGCTGGCCACCGTCGCGATCGCCGTCGTCGTGTGCACCCTCGCCGTGCAGACGTCGGGGTCGCGGATGGTGTACTCCATGGCCCGGGAGCGGGCCTTCCCGTTCGCCTCGGCGCTGGGCAGGGTCTCCGCACGCACCGGGACCCCGATCGGCGCGGCCGTCCTCGTCGGCCTCGGCGCCGCCCTCACGCTGGCGGTGAACTGGAAGCAGTCCGCGGTCTTCACCGCCCTGACCAGCTTGTGCATCGCCCTGCTCTACCTGGCCTACCTCGGGGTCACGCTGCCGCTGCTGGTGCGCCGGCTGCGCGGGCAGCTGCCCGACGGTGTCGACGAGTTCGGCCGGCCCCTGTTCTCCCTGGGGCGCTGGGGCGTCCCCGTCAACGTCCTGGCGGTGCTCTACCAGGTGGTCATGGTGGTCAACCTCGCCTGGCCGCGGGCCAGCGTCTACGACCTGACCGGAGGCACCTGGTGGCTGCAGTACTCCGCCCTGCTGTTCATCGCCGCGACGCTGCTGGTGGGGGCCCTGTGCCACAGCCGCAACCGGGCGCGCCACGGCGGTCCCATCGTCCTGGGGGCTGCGCAGACCAGCACCCCGAACCCCGCCCCCGTGGAGGAGCCCGCATGAGCACCGCTGCCGAGCGCAACACCTCGACGGTCCTCGCCGCGCGCGCCGACGCCCGCGCTCGGGCCGCCGAGACGGCGCCGTGGACGCCGTACCTGCCCGCCTCCTCCTCGCCGTTCGCCCCCGCCGACGTCGATCCGGCGACCCTGACCTGGGCGGAGACCGTCGCCCCCGGCGGGTACACCTCCAGGGTCCTGGCTCGCGGCACCCGGCTGCGCTTCAGCGACCCCACCGGGGACGCGTGCGCCAACGTGCTGCTGTTCTCCGCGGTGGCGCCGTGGGAGCGGCTCAACGTCGCCGACACCCAGAAGATCCCCTGGCAGGCGTACCTGGGGGAGGGCCACCCGCTGCTCTCGGGGGACGGACGGGTCCTGGCCAGCGTCGTCGCCGACACCTCCTGCCGCCACGACGCGTTCTGCGGCACGTCCTCCGACGCGTGGAACGTGCGCAAGTACGGCGACGCGGCCCCGGAGGGGCCCAGCCCGTCCGGTCGGGGACTGCTCACCCTGGCCGCCTCCAAGCACGGCCTGGAGCCGCGCGACCTGCCGCCCAGCATCAGCTTCTTCCAGGGCGTGCGGGTCGAGGCCGACGGCGCCTTCCGCTGGCTGGGCTCGGCCGGCCCCGCCGAGGTCGACCTGCTCGCCGAGCTGCCGCTGACCGTGCTCGTCGCCAACACCGCGCACCCGCTGGACCCGCGCCCGGACTACACCGTCGGGCCGCTGCGGATCCACGCGTGGCGCTCGGTCCCGACCGGGCCCGCCGACGAACGGTTCAGCCGGAGCCCCGAGCTGCACCGCGCCTACCTGAACACCCTGGACCACGCGGAGGCACGAGGACTGTGACCACCCCTGCGACCACCCTCGTGAACGGCACCGCGAGCGGCACCGCGACCGGTGCCGGCACCCCGCTGGACTGGAGCGGACCGCTGGTGGACGGTGAGGTCGTCCTGGACGAGCGCATCGCCGCCCGCGCCCCCTGGTCCGCCGTCGTGCGCGCCGGGCACGTCCTGACCATCGTCGACGTCGGGGGCAACCAGTCGGCCGACTGCCTGCTCTTCGCCGAGGCGGACCGCTCCGAGCGCTACAGCGCGCCGGACACCCTGGCCTGGCAGGGCAACGCGTACGTGCGCACCGGCACGGTCCTGCGCAGCCAGCACGGCAACCCGCTGGCCACGGTCGTCGCCAACGAGGTGGAGCGCCAGGACACCATCGGCGGTGCCTGCGGCAAGGAGTCCAACACCCTGCGCTACGGCCACCACACCGCCCACCAGCACGGCTGCCGGGAGAACTTCCTGGCCGAGGGCGCGCGCCGGGGGCTGTCCGCCCGCGACCTGGTCTCCAACCTCAACTGGTTCATGAACGTGCCGGTCGAGGCCGACGGCACCCTCGGCATCGTCGACGGCATCTCCGCGCCCGGCAAGCGCGTCGCCCTGCGCGCGGAGGTCGACCTGCTGGTGGTCATCTCCAACTGCCCGCAGGTCAACAACCCCTGCAACGACTTCAACCCCACGCCGCTGCGCACCGTCGTGACCGCGCCCCGGGAAGTGATCGCATGAGCTTCGACACCCTGCTCGTCGCCAACCGCGGCGAGATCGCCCGTCGCGTGCTGCGCTCGGCCAGGCACCTGGGCCTCAAGACCGTGGCCGTCTACTCCGACGCCGACCGCGCCGCCCCGCACGTGCGTGAGGCCGACACCGCCGTCCGCCTGGGGCCGGCGCCGGCGCGGGAGTCCTACCTGCGCAGCGAGGCGATCCTGCAGGCGGCGCTGGACACCGGCGCGGGTGCCGTGCACCCCGGCTACGGGTTCCTCTCCGAGAACGTCGACTTCGCCCGCGCCTGCGAGCAGGCCGGGATCGCCTTCGTGGGCCCCACCCCCGCCCAGATCACCGCCTTCGGCAGCAAGCACACCGCCCGGGAGCTGGCCGGCGGGGCCGGGGTGCCCATGCTCGCGGGCACCGGGCTGCTGGCCTCGGCGCAGGAGGCCGTGGCCGCGGCCGAGAGCATCGGCCTGCCCGTGATGCTCAAGGCCACCGGCGGCGGCGGGGGCATCGGCATGCAGGCCTGCGCCAGCGCGCAGGAGGTCCACGAGGCCTACGAGCGCATCGTGCGCCAGGCCGCCGCCAACTTCGGCTCCACCGGCGTCTTCCTGGAGCGCCTGGTCCGCCCGGCCCGCCACGTCGAGGTGCAGGTCTTCGGCGACGGCCACGGCCGCGTCGCCGTCATCGGCGACCGCGACTGCTCCCTGCAGCGCCGCAACCAGAAGGTCGTCGAGGAGGCCCCGGCCCCGGCGCTGCCCGGCCACGTGCGCGCGCAGATCGCCTCCACCGCCGCCGAGCTCATGGCCTCGGTCGCCTACCGCTCGGCGGGCACGGTGGAGTTCGTCTACGACCCGGTCCGCGAGCAGGCCTCCTTCCTGGAGGTCAACACCCGCCTGCAGGTCGAGCACCCGGTCACCGAACTGGCCTACGGCGTCGACCTCGTCGACCTCATGCTGCGCCTGGCGCGCGACGGCGCGAGCGACCCCGCGCTGCAGGACGTCTTCGAGCGCGAGTGGGCGCCCAGCGGTGTCGCGGTCGAGGCGCGCGTCTACGCCGAGGACCCCGCCAAGGACAACGCCCCCAGCCCCGGGCTCGTGACCAACGCCGAGTTCGCGGCGCTGTCCGGGGTCCGCGTCGACGGCTGGGTCGAGACCGGCTCGGAGGTCACCCCCTTCTACGACCCCATGCTGGCCAAGGTCATCGCCTGCGCCCCCGGCCGCGACGCGGCCCTGGACCTGCTGGGGGAGGCCCTGGGCGGCTCCCGCGTCGACGGCGTCGTCACCAACCTCGGCCTGCTGCGCTCCCTCGTGGACGACCTCCCGCTGCGCTCGGCCACCCACTCCACCTCCACCCTCGACGTCACCGCCGACCCCGACCCGCGCATCGACGTCCTGGCTCCCGGCGCCATGACGACGGTGCAGGACCTGCCCGGCCGCCTGGGGTACTGGCAGGTCGGCGTGCCGCCGTCGGGGCCGATGGACCCGTGGTCGCTGCGCGAGGCCAACCTCGCCGTCGGCAACCCGGCGGGAGCACCGGGGTTGGAGATCACCGCGACCGGCCCCACGCTGCGGTTCTCCACCGACACCGTGGTGTGCGTCACCGGGGCGCCCGCGCCGATCACGCTGGACGGGGCCGCCGTCCCGATGTGGGAGCCCGTGGAGGTGCCCGCGGGCGGGCACCTGGCCATCGGCACCGCGACCGGGCCGGGCCTGCGCCTGGCCCTGGCCGTGCGCGGCGGCATCGACGTGCCGCGCTACCTGGGCAGCGCCTCCACCTTCACCCTCGGCGGGTTCGGCGGCCACGGCGGCCGCGCGCTGCAGGCCGGCGACGTCCTGCGCCCGGGCACCCCCGAGGGCGAGGGCTTCACGACCATCGCCGGCCCCGTGCCGGTGGAGCGCCGCCCCGAGTACACCGGCGACTGGGTCATCGGGGTCACCGAGGGGCCCCACGGCGCGCCGGAGTTCTTCACCCGCGCCGACCTCGAGGAGTTCTACGCCACCGACTACGAGGTGCACCTGAACTCCGCGCGCACCGGGGTCCGCCTCGTCGGCCCGCGCCCGCGCTGGGCGCGCACCGACGGCGGTGAGGCCGGGCTGCACCCCTCCAACATCCACGACACCCCCTACGCCGTGGGCGCCGTCGACTTCACCGGGGACACCCCCATCGTGCTCGGCCCCGACGGCCCGTCGCTGGGCGGCTTCGTCTGCCCCGCCGTCGTCACCTCCGGGGAGCTGTGGAAGCTGGGCCAGCTGCGCCCGGGGGACCGGGTGCGGTTCGTGCCCGTCCGCGAAGCCGAAGCCGCGAACCCCCGGCTGCGGCGCGCCGACCCGGCCGCGGCAGCCGGACGGGGTGACGGTGACGACGGCGTCCTGGCCCGCGTCCCCGCCACCCCCGGCCGCCCGGCCACGACCTACCGGCGCGACGGCGACGACAACGTCCTCGTCGAGTTCGGCGACATGGTCCTCGACCTCGGCCTGCGCATGCGGGTCCACGCGCTCATGCGAGCCCTGGAGGAGCACCGCCCCGCCGGGGTCCTCGACGTCACCCCCGGCATCCGCTCGCTGCAGGTCCACACCGACGCGAGCGTGCTGCGCGCCTCGCAGCTGGTCGGCCTGCTGCGCGAACTCGACGACGCGCTGCCGCCGACGAGCGACCTCGTGGTCCCGTCCCGGCGCGTCCGGCTGCCGCTGTCCTGGGACGACCCCGCGACCCACCTGGCCATCGAGCGGTACATGGCCGGCGTGCGCGACGACGCCCCGTGGACGCCCTCGAACCTGGAGTTCATCCGCCGCGTCAACGGCCTGGGCTCGATCGACGACGTCTTCCGCACCGTGTTCGAGGCCAGCTACCTCGTCCTGGGGCTCGGCGACGTCTACCTCGGCGCCCCCGTGGCGACCCCGCTGGACCCCCGCCACCGCCTGGTGACCACCAAGTACAACCCGGCGAGGACCTGGACGGCCGAGAACTCCGTCGGCATCGGCGGGGCGTACCTGTGCATCTACGGCATGGAAGGGCCCGGCGGGTACCAGTTCGTCGGCCGGACGACGCAGGTCTGGAACCGCTTCCGCCGCGGCGGGCTGTTCCAGGAGGACCCGTGGGCGCTGCGCTTCTTCGACCGCATCGAGTGGTACCCCGTCTCCGCCGAGGAGCTGCTGGAGCTGCGGGCGGAGACCGACGCCGGCCGCGGTCACGTCGAGACCGAGGAGGGCACGTTCTCCCTGGCCGAGCACCAGCGCTTCCTCGACGACAACGCCGACACGATCCGGGCCTTCCGCGACCAGCAGGCGGCGGCCTTCGCGGCGGAGAAGGACCGCTGGCGCGCCTCGGGGGAGTTCGACGTCAAGGCCGAACCCGCCCCGGTCGTCCCCGCCGGAGCGGTGGACGTGCCCGCCGGGGCGGTCGGGGTGCAGGCGCCGTTCGCCGCGACCGTGTGGCAGGTGTCCGCCGGAGCCGGTGCTCACCTCGGCGACGGCGAGCGCGTGGTGGCCCTGGAGGCGATGAAGATGGAGACCGCCGTGACCACGCCCGTCGCCGGCGAGCTGCTCGAGGTGTACGTCAAGCCCGGCGAGGCCGTCAGCGCCGGACAGGTCCTCTTCGCCGTCCGTCCCGCCGAGGAGGCCGCCGCGTGAACCGCACCGAGCTGGAGCAGAGGATCCGGCGGGCCTACGCCCGCATCGCCGCCGCCGAGCGACCCGAGGTGTGGATCTCGCTGCGCCCGCTGGAGGACGTCCTGGCCGAGGCCGTGACGATCGACCACCGGGCGCCGCTGGCGGGCACCCTCGTCGCGGTCAAGGACAACATCGACGTCGCCGGTCTGCCCACCACCGCCGCCGCGCCGTCGTACGCCCACGAGCCCGAGCGGGACGCCACCGCCGTCGCCCGCCTGCGGGCGGGTGGTGCGCTGGTGCTGGGCAAGACGAACATGGACCAGTTCGCCACCGGTCTGGTCGGCACCCGGAGCCCCTACGGCGCCGTGCGCCACGCCTTCGCCCCCGAGCGCGTCTCCGGCGGCTCCAGCTCGGGCTCGGCCGTCGCCGTCGCCCTCGGCTTCGTCGACGTCGCGCTGGGCACCGACACCGCCGGCTCCGGGCGGGTCCCCGCGGCCCTGCACGGCCTGGTGGGCGTGAAGCCGACGCGCGGGCTGATCCCGACCACCGGCGTGGTCCCGGCCTGCCGCAGCCTGGACTGCGTCACGGTGTTCGCCCGCGACCTGGACACCGCTCGCCGGGTCGCCGAGCACCTCGCCGGGCCCGACGGGCGCGACCCGTCGGCCCGCCCGGACGCACCGCTGCCCGCACCGGCCGCCCGCCCGCGCATCGCGGTCCCCGCGCCCGAGCACCTCGAGGGTCTCGCCGACGGGTGGGCCGAGGCGTTCACCCGCTACGTCGAGACGGTCCGCGCCACCGGCGCGCAGGTCGTCGAGGTCGACATCGCCCCGCTGCTGGAGGCGGCCGAACTGCTCTACGGCGGTGCGTTCGTCGCCGAGCGGACGGCCGCGGTCGGCGCGCACATCGCCGAGCACGCGCACCTGGTCGGCACCGACCTCGACCCCACCGTCGCCGGCATCGTGCGGGCCGGGCACGACGTCACCGCCGTCGAGGTCTTCCGCGACCGCGAGCGGCTGGACCACCTGGGCGCCCGTGCGGGTGAGCTGCTGGCCGGCACCACCGCCCTGCTCACCCCCACGACCACGTGGCACCCCACGCTCGCCGACGTCGCGGCGGACCCCGTCGGTGCGAACTCCCGGATGGGGCGCTTCACCAACTTCGCCAACCTGCTCGACATGGCCTCCCTGGCCGTCCCGGCCGGGACCGTGGCCGGCCTGCCGTTCGGGGTGATGCTCACCGGACCCGCCTTCAGCGACCGCACGCTGGCGGCGCTGGCGGCGCGCTGGGCCAACCCGGCGGTGGACCTCTTCGTCGTGGGCGCCCACCTCAGCGGCCAGCCGCTCAACCACCAGCTCGTCGCCGCCGGCGCCACCCTCCTCGGCCCCGCCGCGACCGCCCCGCAGTACCGGCTCTTCACCCTCGACACCGCACCCCCCAAGCCGGGCATGGTGCGCGATCCGCGAGGCGCCCGCATCGAGGGGGAGGTGTGGCGGCTGCCGGCCAGCGGCTTCGGGACCTTCGTCGCCGCCCTGCCGCAGCCGATGAGCATCGGCGCGGTGACCCTGGAGGACGAGCGCGTGGTGCGGGGCTTCCTCGCCGAACCGGTCGCCCTGCGCCAGGCGCAGGAGATCACCGCCTCCGGTTCCTGGCCTGCCGCGCAGGCGGCGGCTCAGGCGGCGGTGCGCACGCGGGCGCACCGGGTGGCCGTGGCAGGATCGCTGCCGTGAGCGGGCAGGCGGGCGCCGGTCGGGTGGGTCGCCCCCGCACGCGCGGGCGCGCCGCGGGAGCCGGGACCGCGCGCGAGGAGATCCTGCGGGCGGCTGCCGCGCTGTTCGGCGAGTTCGGGTACGCCGCGACCTCCACCCGCGCCATCGCCGACCGGGTCGGTGTCCGGCAGGCCTCGCTCTACTACCACTTCGCCGGCAAGGACGAGATCCTGGCCGAGCTGCTGGAGGGCTCGGTCCGTCCCACCCTGGACGTGGTCGACGCGGTGCGCGCGGTGGCGGGCGACCCGGCAGCCGCCCTGTACGCCCTCGTCGTCGCCGACGTCGAGACCCTGCTCGCCGGCCCGCCGGGCATCGCCGCGCTCTACACCGCGCCGGAGGTGCGCCAGCCCCGCTTCGACCTCTTCCGCGAGCACCGGCAGGACCTGCTCGCCGTCTACACCGAGCTCGCCGCGGACCTCGTCCCGGCCGACCACCCGGTGACGCCGCAGGTGGCGGGCGCAGCCTGCATGCACCTGGTGGAGATGGTGGGGGCCTTGCCGTCGCGACCGGACCTGGGTGGACAGATCGCCCTGTGCTGCCTGGGAGTGGTCGGGATCACCGGGGAGGGTGCTGATCGAGCGGCGCGGACGGCGGCCCGGGTCGCGCAACCGGCGACCTGACGGCGCCACCGGGGCGCGAGCCCGACCACCGGCGCAGCCGGCTCGGACGGCGCGCCGCTGCTGCTGACCGCAGCTCGGGAACCGTCACCGATCGACGGGTGCCACCCGTCGCGAGAACGAAGGGTCTGACGATGTCCGTTCCGCCTCAGGGCGAGCACCCCCGGGACACCGAGACGTCCACCGACCTCCACGAACGCGACGTGGCCGCCCCGCACGGGGACGGCGCTCCGCGGTGGCGGCTCGGCCGATCGCGCCCCAGCCGGCCTCCGCGCGGTGCGCAGCCCCCGACGAGCGGGCGAGCGAGCCCCTCGCCACCCGGCCGGCAGACGTGGCGGACGCTCATCGCACGTGCACTGCTCAACCGGACCTTCATCCGCTGACCCGGACGCACCGGAGCTCGACCCGGCGGCCGGCGGACGGCTCAGGTGCCGGCCCGCCGCGCGTCCGCTCCGGCTGCGGGTGCACCGCGGTGCACCCGCACCAGCTGCTCCCCGAGCTCTGCGAGGCGCTCGCGCAGCTCGGGCGGGTCGAGGACCTGCACCCCGGGCACCGCGCACAGCTGGTCGGCGGCGACGTCGACGCCCTCCAGCCCCAGCCGCACCTCCACCCGCCCACCGGGCAGCTCGGCGGCGTCGTGCACGGCCGAGGCGGTGAGCCGGCCCGGGACGTGCCGCAGCAGGTCGGGCAGGCTCCGGGCGGGCAGGACCAGACGGACCCGGAGGCGGCGCAGGTCGGCGTCGAAGGCGTCGGCGGCGGCCTGCCAGTAGCGCTGCAGGTCGAAGCCGTCCGGGCGCACGACGGCCTCGGCGCGCACGGTGGCCCTCTCCACCCGCGAGGTGCGGTACGTGCGCGGCGCCCCGCGGTGGGCCGCGACCAGGTACCACCGCCCCGCCTTGAGCACCAGGCCCAGCGGGTCGAGCCGGCGGGCCACGGTGCCCCCGCCGCGCCGGTAGCGGACGTCGACGCGGTGCCCGCTCCAGACGGCCCGCGCGAGGTCGCCCAGCGCCTGCTCCGGCACCGCGGGGCTGAACCAGCCGGTCGTGTCGAGCAGCACGCGCTGGTTCACCACGTCCAGCTGCGCCTGCACGCGGGCGGGCAGGCCGGAGCGCAGCTTGGAGCGGGCGACGGCGAGCACGGCCCCCAGGCCCAGGTCGGCGGCCGCTGCGCCGCCGAGCCCGAGGGCGGTCACCTCGTCGGGCGAGAGGCCTTCGACGGGGGAGCGCCACCGCTCGACGATGCCGATCCCCCCGCCGGCGCCCTGCAGCGCGTACAACGGCGCCCCGGCCAGCTGCAGCGCCTGGACGTCGCGGTAGATCGTGCGGACCGAGACGCCGAGCTCGGCCGCCAGCGCGGGCGCCGTGGTGCGGTGGTCGCGCTGGACGCACAGCAGCAGGGCGACGAGCCGGGAGGAACGCACCTCCCGAGCGTAGTGACGGACCTGACAGCAGCTGTCAGGTCCGTGCCCCAGGGTGGGTCCTGTGACCTCCGCTGAAGGACCCCTGTCCGGTGCGGTCGCGCTCGTCGCCGGCGCCACCCGCGGCGCCGGGCGCGGGATCGCCGTCGCCCTCGGCGCCGCCGGCGCCACCGTCTACGCCAGCGGCCGCAGCAGCCGCGCCGGCCGGTCGGACTACGGCCGGCCCGAGACGATCGAGCAGACCGCCGACCTGGTCCGGGCCGCCGGCGGCAGGGGCGTCGCGTGCGTGACCGACCACCTCGATCCCGCCCAGGTCAGGGCGCTCGTGCGACGCATCGACGACGAGCAGGGGCGGCTGGACGTCCTCGTCAACGACATCGGCGGCGAGCACTACGTCGACTTCGGCAGGACGTTGTGGGAGTACGACCTCGAGCGCGGCCTGGCCCTGCTGCGCGCCGGCCTGGAGACGCACCTGATCACCAGCGCCGTCGCGCTGGGCCTGCTCACCCGCCGGCCCGGTGGGCTCGTCGTGGAGGTCACCGACGGCACGACGGCGTTCAACACCCCGCGCTTCCGCGAGACGGTGTTCATGGACGTCACCAAGCACGCGGTCAACCGCCTGGCCTGGGCGCAGGGGCACGAGCTGGAGCGCGTGGGCGGCACGGCCGTCGCGGTCACCCCCGGCTGGCTGCGCTCGGAGATGATGCTCGACGTCTTCGGCGTGAGCGAGGACACCTGGCTCGAGGCGACCAAGCGGCCGAGGACCGACGGTCCCGATCCGGCGGACTTCGCCGTCTCTGAGTCGCCGGCGATGATCGGGCGCGCGGTGGCCGCGCTGGCCGCCGACCCCGCCAGGGCGCGGTGGAACAAGGCGTCGGTCACCTCCCACCGGCTGGCCGAGCACTACGGCACCACCGACGCCGACGGTTCGCGTCCGGACGCCTGGCGGTACGTGCAGGAGGTCCGCGAGAGGGGTCTGCCCGCCGACGTCACCGGGTACCGCTGAGCGGGGCCCTGCACCTGGTCGGGTCCGCCGCGCGGTGCGGTGACGGGAGGGTGGGGCGGGTCGACCCGTCCTGGCCGGTCGAGCGCGCCGCAGCGGCCGGGTCGTCGGCACCGCCGGCGCCCGCCGCGGTGACGGAGCGGGAATTCCCGATGCGGATCACCGTGCGGCGCTAGCGTGGTCACCTCCGTCGCCCGATCGGCTGACGGAGGCGTCGGCGCAGCGGCCGGCGCGACGACCGGTCCCGGGTTCCGACGCCCCCGGCGGTCACCAGGAACCCGTGGGCTCTGCGCCGGGCGCGCACCGTGCCCGGCGGTGCCGTGGACCCACCAGCGAACCACCCGAGGAGAACCTGTGAAGCGCACCACCACCGCCACGGCCGCCCTGGCGGCCGCCCTCGTCCTCGCCGGCGCGCCTCCCGCGTCGGCCACCGGGCCGGGCGTCCACGACGCCGCCGGACGCGGCGACGACCTCGCGCCCGTCGCGCTCGGCGTGCTGCCGGGGTCGCAGGGTTCCTTCGCGACGGACCTCGACGACCGCGACCGGGTCGTCGGATGGGCGTACGTGGACATCTCCACCGCGCGCAGCCACGCGTGGCGGTGGAGCGACGGGCGGCTGACGGACCTGGGGACCCTGGCCGGGCCCGAGGGGTACAGCTTCGCCTCCGCCACGAACGACCGCGGCCAGGTCGTGGGCACCAGTTCCGCGCCCGACGGCGCCGGGCAGGTGGGTTTCCTGTGGGAGGACGGCGTCATGACCGCGCTCAGCACGCCCCAGGACGCCTTCTCACCCGCCGACATCGACGACCGCGGCCGCGTCGTGGGCACCGGCGGCGGCTCCGGCAGCCTGCGCGCCCAGGTGTGGCGGAACGGGGTCCTGACCACGCTGCCGGCGCCGGCCGAGTGCGCCCAGACCACCGCCGGCGTGCTGAACGACCGAGGCACGATCGTCGGCGCCTGCTACACCAGCGGCGGCGAGGGGTACGCGCTGCTGTGGCAGGGCGCCGGGCGCAGCGTGCGCGCCCTGGACGCGTCGATGCAGGTGCACGACGTCGACGACCGCGGCTGGCTGGCCGGGCAGGACCTGACCACGGGCCGGGCCACGGTGTGGGCGCCGCAGCGCGGCGGCGGGTGGCGCGCGGTCGACCTGGGCGCCGGCGAGTCCTCCACCGCGCTGGACTTCGGCCGCGCCGGCGAGGTCGCCGTCAGGGGCGCCACCGGTTCCGGGACGGGGGTGCGCGCCCTGCTGTGGCGGCGCGGGGAACTGACCGTGCTGCCCGGCGGTGACGGCTACGAACCCGCGGCGGCCAACGCGCGCGGGCATGTCGTGGGGTCCTCCTTCCAGGTCACGCCCCTGCTGTGGCGCTGAGGCGCTCACCGTGCTGACGCCGGCCCCGCTGTCGGTCACCCGCGCTCGCAGGCACGTGCGCGTGACCGCGCTGAGCGGGCCGCCGCGACGCTCACGCGGGGGGCCGACCCGCCCCCCGGTCACCTCCTGCGGTGCCACCGCCCTCGCGCTCTCGGGCCGCAGCGGCGCGCAGGGCGGCACCGGCGTCGTCGTACAACTGCTGCACGCCCCCGCCCGGGCGGTGGTCCGCGCTGCCGGTGGAGACGGTGACCCACCACCCGGCGATGTCGTCCTCGGCGACCGCGCGGCGCACCCGCTGGGCCAGGCGCTCGGCGGACTGCGCGTCCGTGTCCGGCAGCAGCACGGCGAACTCGTCGTCGCCCACCCGCGCCAGCAGGTCCGTGCGGCGCAACGTCACCTGCACGCGCGCGGCGACCTCGGCCAGCACCGCCTCACCGGTCCGCTGCCCCGCGATGTGGCGGATGCGCTCGAAGCGGTCCACGTCGACCAGGGTCACCGCCAGGGGAGCGGGGTGGCGCTCGAGGCGGGCGAGCTCGTCGGCCGCGCGCTCCTCGAACCGGCGGCGGTCCGCGGCGCCGGTGAGGGGGTCGGTGCGCGACTGCTCGTGCAGCCGGCGCGTGAGCAGGCGCACCTGCTCCCGGGACGCCTCGGCCTCCTGCGCGGCGCTGCGCACGGCCAGTTCCGCGGCGACCACCGCGGCCAGGTCCTCCAGCAGCTCCAGGTCGTCCTCGGACCACCGCCGGACCACGACGTCGGCCGCGCAGAAGGCGCCCAGGGTGTGCTCGCCCTGGCGCAGCGGGAAGCCCGCGTAGGCGCGCGCGCCCATCTCCAGCACCGCGGCGTGCTCGCGGTAGGCCGGGTCCCCGCGCGCGTCGAAGAGGACCACCGGCCCGTCCAGGCGCACGACGTGCGCGCACAGCGAGTGCGACAGCGGCGCCCAGCCGCGCGAGGCCCACGGCTCGGGCAGGCCCACCGCGGCCTGGACGACCTCCCGGTCGGCGTCGACGCACGAGACCATCGCCAGCGGCACCCGCAGCACGCGCGCGGCCAGGCGCACCAGGCGCTGCAGCTCGTCCGCGTGCTCCCCGGCGCGCACGGCCGCGCGGACCGCCCGGAGGCGCTCGGCCTCCGCCAGCGGCCCGGTCGGCGGCTGTGCGGACCGGGGCACCGGTTCATGCTCACCCCGCGCGGGCACCCCGGCAAGCCGCGCCGGGCCCGCGGTGCGGGTGCAGCCGCCGCGCCGCCACCGCAGCCGCCCCGCACCCGCCGCTGCGGCAGCGGGGCGGGTGCGGGGCGGGTGCGGGGCGGGGAGGCGGTGCCCGGTCAGCGCCCCGAGGAGCGCTTCGACTGGGCGAAGAGCCAGTCGAGCATCACGCCGTTGGAGTACGTCGGCACCCAGGAGAAGTGCGGGTTGACCGGCGTGGTGCCCTCGGTGAACGCGGTGAAGAGCGTGTGGCTGCCGACGGCCTGCGCGCGCCGCCACTGCGCCCTGGCGCGCGCCTCGTTCTCGGCGTCCGGCAGGTTCCCGGCCCACTCGTCGCGCACCACCGGCGTGCCGGTGGCCTCGATGGCGTCCATCATGTGCCAGTCGGAGTCGGCCCGGTCGAAGAGCACCGACGCGTCGTCGATCGAGTGCGTGGCCCAGATCGGGATGTCCGCGACCACCGGCGCGCTGTCCAGGTCGGCGTACCCGGTCACCGGCAGCGCCGCCGCGAACAGGTCCGGGTGGCGCGGCAGGATGTCCCACGTGCCCATGGAGCCCATCGACAGCCCCGTGATGTAGATCCGGTCGGGGTCGACGGGGTTCTCGCGCACGGTCCGCTCGATGAGCTCCATGAGCGCGGACTGCACCGAGGGCACCTCCCACACCGACGAGCCCGCCGGCACCGGTGTCACCGACGGCGGCGGAGCCTGCGGGGCCAGCACGATGCTGGGGTTGCGCGCCTGGCGCTCGGGGCGCGTGAACGAGACCGCCAGCTCGTTGGCGATCAGGTTGACCGTCCCGTCGGTGCCGCGCTCACCGGCACCGTGCAGCGCCACCACCAGCGGCACGCGCCCCGCTCCGGAGGGCCGGCCGCGCTCGCGCCCGTCCGCCCACGGCCCGCGCCCGCCGCCGCGCCCGTCGCGCTGCGGGGAGAACAGGCCGTACGCCAGCGTCTGCCCGGAGGTGCCGGTGTACGACCCGCGCGCGAAACCGGCGTCGTCGGGGCTGAGGACGCCGTCGTTCACCACCGCGGGCCCCTCCGGGACCACCACCCGCCCGCGCTCGTCGCGCACGTCGGCGACCTGGTCGATCGAGTACGCCCCCTCCAGCGGCAGCACGTGGGTCAGCTGCCCGTCGTAGGTGGAGGCGCTCGCGTTCGCGTCCTCGGTGCTCAGCTCGACGATGACCCAGTCCCCGGAGCGGTCCCCGCGGCCGGCGCGCTCGGGCTCGTCGTTGAGGTACGCGCGCGTCACCGTGCGCGCGGACGTGCTGCCCTGCACGCTCGCGCTGACCTCGAACGCCTCCGCGGGGACCTCACCACCGCGCAGGTGCACGTCGCGGTCGTAGTGCACGGCCACGGCCGTGACGAAGTAGCCCAGCGGCTGCACCTCGGCGATGACGTCCGCGCCCAGGACCCGCGGCTGCGACTGGCCCGGCGGCGACCACGACGACGGCGCCGCCGCCGCGGCTCCGCAGGGGGCCAGGAGCAGCGCTCCGGTCGTCACGGCCAACGCCACGCGCACTGCTCTCTTCACCGGGCACCTCTTCGTCGGGGCGGCGCGGCGCGATGCTCCCGCTGCCGCAGACCGGAGCGAACACCACGTGCAGTAGTGCCGTCAACACACCACGTAGGACGTGGACTGCCGAGTGCGGCGGTGCACCGCGCGACCGAGCGTTGTGCGCGGTGGCCGGCAGGGCTGATCGTGCTGTGCACCGGCCAGCCGCAGCAGCGAGCTGCAGCGCTGGGGGAGACGCCTCCTCAGGAGGGCCGGGCCGTCGGGGGGTGCGCGTGGTGCGGTGTCGGTGGGCTGTCGCCGGCGCGGTCCTGGTGGTGCCGTTCCTCGCCGCCTGCGGCGGTGCTGAGCCGCCGCGGTCTCGCGATCTCGCGGTGGAGACCTGCCGGGACACGGCGGTGCGCCAGTACGAGCTGTCCGGCGCGGGTGGTGACGTCGAGGTGCGCGAGGTGCCGGTGCAGCAGGGGGAGGGTTTCGAGGTGACGGGCTCCTGGCAGGACGTGGACCGGGTGTGCAGGTGGACGCAGGTGCGCACCGGTGCTCAGGCGCGGACCGAAACGTCGATCGATCGTCGTCGAGCTGGAGCGCGCAGCACGAGGCGGCGGGCGGGGCCGGCCAGGAGGGCGCGCGCCGCACGCTGCCGTCGCGCGGGTCCAGGACGCGGCGGCCACCGGTCGGGTGGCGTCCACCGCGCACGGGCCGGAGCCGAGCTCGGTGCGGGCAGACCACGGGCACCACGAGCACCCCTGCGACAGGATTGCCCGGTGCAGACCTCCTCCGCCGTCCCCGAGCTCCTGGCGGTCCCGGACCGCGCACCCGACGACGTCCTGCAGGACCTGCGCCGGCGGCTGCTGGCCCACCGGCCCGTGCCGCTGCCCGCGCTGCCGGCCGGCGCGTCCTGGGACCGCGGCACCGACGCCGCCTTCCTGGCCGAGCTGGTGCACCACTGGGCCGGCGCCTACGACTGGCGGGCCCACGAGCAGCGCATCCGCTCCTGGCCCTGGCACCTGGCCCACGTCGACGTCGTCGACGGGACCGGCACGAGCAGCGGGGCCCGGGCCACCCGCAGGACGCCGGTGCGGGCGGTGCACCAGCGCGCCGCTTCCCCCGGTGCCACCGCGGTGCTGCTGCTGCACGGCTGGCCGGACTCGGTCCTGCGCTTCGAGCGGGTCCTGCCCCTGCTGGCGCGCCACCACGTCGTGGTCCCGGCGCTGCCCGGCTTCCCCTTCGCAGCGCCCGTGGCGGGTGCGGGCATGTCGGCGCGGCAGATCGCCGTGGCGGTGGCCGGGCTGATGGCCGACCTGGGGTACGCCCGCTACGTCGTCTCCGCGGGCGACGTGGGCTGCGACGTCGCCGAGCACCTCGCCGACCTGCACCCGGACCGGGTCGGCGCGCTGCACCTGACCGACGTGTCCCAGTACCACTTCCTGGTCCACCCCCCGAGCGACCCGAGCCCGGCCGAGCGGGACTACCTCGCCCACGGCCACGACTGGCAGGCCCGCGAGGGGGGCTACATGCACGAGCAGCGCACCAAGCCCCACACCCTGGCGGTCGGGCTGGGGGACTCCCCCGCGGGGCTGCTGGCGTGGCTGCTGGAGAAGCTGCACGGCTGGACCGACTGCGGCGGCGACGTCGAGACGGTCTTCTCCCGCGACGAGCTGCTCACCTGGGTGGCTTCGTACTGGGTCAGCGGGTGCATCGGCACCTCCTTCACCCCCTACGCCACCGGCGGGGACCTGCCGCGCAGGGTCACCCCGCCGGCGGTGTTCACCGTCTTCCCGCACGACCTGGTCAACGCACCGGAGGAGTTCGCCCGCCGGATCTTCGACGTGCGCTCCTGGCGCCGGGAACGCTCGGGAGGGCACTTCGCCGCCTGGGAGCAGCCGCAGGCCTACGCCGCCGGGGTGCACGAGGCCGTGGAGCTGGCAGCGACCTCCTCCCGCTGAGGTGCCCCGGCCACCGCTGCCCCGATCCCCGGTGGGGGCCGCCCCCGCTCCCGAGCGAGTCGACCGCGACTGGACCGCACCGTGACCGCGACGCCGCGTCAGCTCGCGGAACCCCTCCGGCGGTGCACCCCTCGTGCCCCCGCGCGCCGAGGTGCTCAGCCCTCGAACTGCACGACCCGACGCACCTGGACCGTGCCGTAGGCGGCGGTCGGCACCCTGGCCGCGAGCCTCAGGGCCTCGTCCAGGCCGGGGACGTCGACGACGTAGAGACCGGCGACGGTGCTCGCAGGTGCGGGGGTGCCGGGGTGCTGCACCGACCGCCTGAACCCGCGTCAGTCGTGGCTGCGGTGGATCACCATGGTCGGGTGCGACCCGAGACCGCCGCCGTGCTGGGTCCCGTGCTGCGCGACTGGGACAGCAGCGGGATCGGCTACCGGGTGCAGGAGGACTGGGCGCCCTCGCCCTACGACCCGCCCTGTGGGCCGCGCTCGGCTGCGGCGGTCGCGGTGGTCTGGACCGCGGACGGCTGCGGCACCGGCGTCCTCACCGGCGCGCCCGGGGAGCCGGTGACCGCGCAGATGGTGCTCGCCGCCGCCGACGCCTTGCACGACGCCGTCGTCGAGGGCCGCCTGCTGGGGACGACGACCTGGCCGCCGTGCCCGCTGCACCCGGGCACGCACCCCCTCACCCCACGCCTGCACGAGCCCGACCGGGAGCAGAGCCGCCACCCGGGGCGGGACCTGCACCCGCACCCCGGTCCGGACCGGGTCCGCCACCCGGACCCCGACGTGGTCTGGGCGTGCGCGCGGACCGGTCAGGCGGTCTGCCGGGTGGGGGAGCTGGGGAGCGTTCCGGCTGAGCGGGCGCCGGGGTGAGCTGAGCGCGGTCGGCGGCCGGTGACCGTTCACCGAGCGCGCCGTGGCTGGACGCACCGCACGTCGTGTCGCCGATCAGGATCCTGCTGTTTGCCCGCCCACCTGCAGGTCGACCAGGACCCCTTCGTCGAGCCCGTGCGTGACGTCGCCCAGCACCGGTGGACATGTCTGGTCGCGGAGCGCGCGAGCTCGGAACCCCTCGTCGTCGAAGGTCCAGTCCGCGCCGCTGACCTCCCGCAAGCGCAGGCTGCCGGGAACCGGCAGCCACGACCGGTCCTGCTCTCCGTCCGGCACGCCCAGACGCCGGTCACACACGATGACGCGGGTGCGCACGGTGGTGCCGGCCAGCGGCTCGGACCCGTGCAGAGCTCCCTCCTCCGGGGTGACGTGCCACTCCGCGCGCAGGTGGCCACGGCTCACGCCACGGCCCGCACCCGCGGGGACGAGCACCTGGGGCGGCAAGGCGTCGAGGTCGACGTCCTCGTCCAAGGCTGCGCGGTCCCAGCGGTCCTGCGGATCGGCGGGGACGAAGACGACCCGGTAGCCCTGCAGCGGCTGGCCGACCACGGGCCGCGGAGAGCAGCACTCGATCTCCCAGCTCGCGATCTCGAACCGCAGGACCTGGCCGCTTCCCGACGAAGGAGGTCTGGTGACCGCCCGCACGCCGGAGGGAACTGCTTCGGTGGAGCGCTCCATGCTGAAGACCCGCGCACTCGACGAGTCCGGAGCGCGAAGGCTCCGGGCGCGGGGTACCCGACGACGCTGAGGTTAGCCGTCGGATCAGCGCGGGGACAAGATCGGTGGTGGTGGCGAACCCCGCGCGCCGATGCAGGAGGAGCAGCGAGACGACCCGAGGGTGCGCCGCGGCTCGTGATGACCTCCGGGCCATCGACACGGGCGTCGAGCCGTCGACCGCGAGCGCTGAACTGCACGCGGCGCGGGCCGAGGTGCACCGAAGCCACGGGGAGGTTCGAGGACTTCAAAGGGGACCTCGATGCCGGCAGGACCGCCCTGCGGCGAACGATGCGCGAACACACCTCTCACCCCGGTCGGTGACGACGACGCCTACCGGGCCTGCACTCGATGCGCGGCGCTCGACGACGGTGCTGGCGTCACCACGTCCTCCGTCGAGCAGGAGAGGTGTCTGTGCCCGTGTCCCTGGCTGCCCCGCGCCCGCGCAGCGTCAAGCGCGGGGCAGCCAGGGACTGGCGCAGCTGCACGGGCACCGGCGCCGGCTGCGGTGGGGGAGGGCCGCCCTCGCTGTCGGCGTGGGCGAGGAGCGAAGGAGGGAGGGCCGTGCGGCCAGCCGCAGCCCTCCCGCAGGGCGTGCTGGTCCTGCCCACCGGTGAAGAAGGCCAGCGTCCAGCAGTGCGGCCGGGGCGATCGGCTCCAACGTGCCCTCCTGGACGCTGGCCTCCTCCTGCAGGCCCTGGTCGGTCACGGGCAGCTGCGGCTGGCCGGCTGTGCCGCCGGTGGGTGCGGGGGGCGTCGGCGGATGCCGGTCAGAGTTCGATCTTGCGGAAACTCCACTGGTGCGGGGCGCGCCGGACGAGTGCAGCCGGCGGTTCGGGCAGCTGGAGCGGGCCCTGGCCGGTGGCGATGACGACGATCCGCTCGTCGGCCGAGACGTACACGTCCCTCGTCCACCCGGTGCGCACGGCACCGCGCAGCCAGTCGACGAGGTCGTCGAGGCGGCCCTCGGCGGCGCGGACCTCCCACATGGTGGTCATCGTGCGCCGCGCAGCGGCGGGACGGTCGGCATCTCCTGTGCTGCGTCCAGATCGGCCTGCGTGAGCCGGAAGGCTTGCGGGTAGTCCGACCGCGTGGTCCGCCGCGCGGGTTCACTGGTGCGCCAGGTGTAGTGGCACCGCAGGCACTGCAGCACTTCCCACACGCCGGGGACGGGGCTGGTGGTCAGGACGTCGAGCGTCTCGTGCGCGCAGCGCGGGCACATGGTCTCCTCCTTCAGGGGCATGGGGTTCACCGGGACGCCAGGAGCGCCGTGAGCTTGGCGACCCACTCGGGCGTCTCCGGCAGGTCGTTCACCGGCTGGCTGTAGTGGCCACGGGTGTCGGGCGCCACCGGTGTCGTCGCGTCGATGACGAGCTTGTCCGTGATGCCGGCGGGGTTCGACCCCGGGTCGAGCGCGACGACCGACATGTTCGGCAGCTGCACGAGGTCCCCGGCCGGGTTGACCTTGCTGGACAGGGCCCACATGACCTGCGGCAGGTTGAACGGGTCGACGTCCTCGTCCACGACGATGGCCATCTTCACGTAGCCCAGACCGTGCGGGGTGGTCATCGCGCGCAGGCCGACGGCCTTGGCGAAACCGCCGTAGCGCTTCTTGGTGGAGATGATGGCCAGCAACCCGTGGGTGTACATGGCGTTGACGGCCTGCACCTCCGGGAAGTCGGCCTTGAGCTGCTGGTACAGCGGCACGCAGGTCGCCGGGCCGATGAGGTAGTCGACCTCGGTCCAGGGCATGCCCAGGTACAGCGACTCGAAGATCGGCGAGGTCCGGTGCGAGACGCGGTCGATGCGGACGACGGGCATGCTGCGCCCGCCGGAGTAGTGACCGGTGAACTCCCCGAACGGGCCCTCGGCCTCGCGCACCCGGGACTCGATGACGCCCTCGAGGACGACCTCCGAACCCCACGGCACGTCGAAACCGGTGAGTGGGGCGGTGGCGATCGGGTACGGCGACTCTCGCAGCGCCCCGGCCATCTCGTACTCTGACTGGTCGTAGCGCAGCGGTGTGGAGGCCATCAGCGTGATGATCGGGTCGTTGCCCAGGGTGATGGCGACGGGCAGGTCCTCGCCTCGCTCCTCGGCCTTGGCCAGGTGCAGGGCGATGTCGTGCACGGGAACGGGCTGGATGCCCAGGCGCCGGCGGCCCTTGACCTCCATGCGGTAGATCCCGACGTTCTGCTTGTCGAAGTCCTCCGGGTCGTCGGGGTCGCGGGAGACCGTGGCGGCCTTGTCGAGGTAGAACCCGCCGTCACCTTCGTTGAGCCGGAACAGCGGCAGCAGGTCGAAGAGGTTGATGTCGTCACCGGAGACGGTGTTCTCCCGCCAGGGCGCGTCCTCGCGGCGCACCGGGGCGACGGGGAACCGCTCCCAGCGGCGGATGAACTCCGCGACCTGGTCCTTGGTCGGGGTGGTGGGTTCCAGGCCGAGCGCGATGGCGTGGTTGGGCCAGGAGCCGAGGGTGTTCAGGGCGATGCGGGCGTCGGTGAAGCCCTCGACGTCGTCGAACCACAGCGCGGGGGCCTGGTCGCCGAGGCGGCCGGTGGCGTTGGCCGCGGCGGCCAGGTCGGGTTCGGGCTTCACGCGCTCGGCAACGCGCAGCAGCTGGCCCTTGGCCTCGAGGGCGTCGAGGAAGGACCGCAGGTCGTCGTGGGACACGACTCTCCTCCAGTGTCGCTGGATCAGTTCTCGGGGTGTTCGTCGACGAACTCGGTGCGGGCGGCCTTGAGGCCGTCCCACCGCTTGGCGCGGGGGGACTCCAGGCCGAACTGGTCGAGGATCCGGGCGACGACGTGGTCGACCACGTCGTCGATGGTCAACGGGTGGTTGTAGAACGCCGGCATCGGCGGGACGATCCGCACGCCCATCCGGGACAGTGCGAGCATGTTCTCCAGGTGGATGTCCGACAGGGGCGTCTCGCGCGGGACGAGCACCAGCGGGCGACGTTCCTTGAGCACGACGTCCGCGGCCCGGCCGAGCAGCCCGTCGGCGTACCCGGCGCGGATGCCGGCGAGCGTCTTCATGCTGCACGGGACGACGACCATGCCCTCGGTCTTGAACGACCCCGAGCTGATGGTCGCGGCCTGGTCGCCCGGGCCGTGGACGACGTCGGCGAGGTCGGCGACCTGCCGGACGGTCAGCCCGGTCTCCAGCTCGACGGTCGTGCGCGCCCACCGGGACATCACCAGGTGGGTCTCGACGTCCCCCAGCTCGCGCAGCGCACGCAGCAGCGCCACGCCGAGGGGGGCTCCGGTGGCGCCGGACATGCCGACGATCAGCCTCATGCTCACCTCAAGACGTTCGTGTACGAACTGGTGTTGACTGTACTCGTTCGCCTACGAACGAGCAACGGAGGGGTCGTGTTCGACGACGAGCTGTTCCACGTCCTGCGCCGCGTCGTGCAGGAGCACACCGCGCGCTGGCAGGTCGCGGTCCCGGAGCTGACCAAGCCCCAGTACGCCGTGCTGCGCGCCGTGCAGCAGGAACCGGGCATCGAGCAGTCCGCGCTCATCGCCGCGGCGGCCAGCACCAAGGCGACGCTGGCCGAGATGCTCCAGCGACTGGAGCGCCGCGGGCTCATCGAGCGTCAAGGCGACCCGCGGGACCGCCGGCGGCGCTACGTGCACCTGAGCGCGGAGGGGCGGCGAGTGCTCGACGAGGTGGTGCCGCGCGCGGGGGAGGTCGACACCTCCTTCACCCGCCACCTGTCCGCCGCCGACCAGGACCGGCTGCTGCGGCAGCTGCACCGGATGCTGGCGGGCTGAGGGTCAGGCCGGGCCGTCGGCCCCGACGTCTCGGCCGACCCGCAGCCGAGTTCGACCCGGCCACTTCTGCAGTCCGGCTCCTGCGCGACGTGACCGGGCCCGCAAGCTGTGGCCCGGCCCGGTCACGTCAGCTCGGCAGAGGTCACGTCAGCCCCGCGGAAGGGGGAAGTGACCTGTCGGTGCTGTGCCGAGCTTGTCACCGGCCGGCGAAGAGCGGGCCAGGCTCACAGCCGCCGTGCGCAGTGCGCCCGCTACCGCTGGCAGCGGCCGGGCGATGCCCAGGCCGCGTCCGTGGAGAGCGCGCCACAGCACCACGGGCACCCGCCCGCAGGCGGTTCGGATCTCATGCCGTGGTGGGCCTCGATGATGTGCTCCAGCGTGTGCCGGTCGGCCTGGCCGGTGGGTCAGCTGCAGGACGCGGCCGTGGACCATCACGCCCCCGCCTTCGCTGCGATCTTCTGCCACGTTCACGGCAGGTTCTTGGACCTTCGCCGCGCGTGTGCGTAGCGTGCAGCCCGCCCCGGCGCTGCAGCGCCCAGTGGCCAGCTGCTTCGAAGGAGAACAGCATGAAGCTCCGTCTCGTCCCCACCACGCTCGTCGCGGCCGCGAGCTGCCTCGTGCTCAGCGCCCCGGCCACCCCGGCTGCTCCGCGCCCCGCGGCGCACGGCACCAGCGCATCCGCCGCTACCGGCACCTCTGCCGCTACCGGAATCGACGGCGCCGACGGCGCGGGCGGTGACCGCTCCGGGGACTGGGTCGCCGCCTGGACCACCTCCCCGCAGGGCGTGTACCCCTACGGCTACACCGTCGGCCAGCCAGGGACCCCCGGCGAGGTGCTTCAGGGGTTCGAGCAGCCCCTGCTGACCCAGGCCCTGCCCGAGCGCCAGGCCCAGGACCAGACCCTGCGCATGATCGTGCACCCCGGCATCGGCGGTGAGACCTGGCGCGTGAAGCTGTCCAACCGCTTCGGCACCCGGCCCGTCACCTTCGCCCGGGCCAGCGCCGCCCTGCAGGAGAGCGGTGCCCGCCTGGTGCCGGGCACCAGCCAACCCCTCACCTTCGCCGGTCAGGCGTCGGTGACCCTGCAACCCGGTGAGGAGGTGCGCAGCGATCCCTTGCGCGCGCACCTGAGCGATGCCGACGCCCAGCGCTCCAACGTCGCCATCAGCCTGCACGTGACCGGCGCCAGCGGCCCGATGACCTGGCACGCGGCGTCCTTCACCACCTCGTACCTCACCGACCCCGGCGCCGGCGACCACACCGGTGCCGTCGGTGACGACGCCTTCGCGCACCCGACCACCTCCTGGTTCTTCGTCAGCGGCTTGGAGGTCCAGCGCCGCGATGCCGCCACCGTGGTCGCCCTGGGCGACTCCATCACCGACGGCTTCTTCTCCACCGTCAACGGCGACGACCGCTGGCCGGACCTGCTGCAGCGCCGCCTGCTGGACACCCGCGCCGGCAGCGGCGGTGGCGGCTGGGGCGGTGGCGGCTGGAGCCGCGGCGGCAGCGGCCGGGACAGCGGCGAGGAGGTCATCTCCGTGGTCAACCAGGGCATCGGGGGCAACATGGTCACCCGCGTCGGGCGCCTGCCCGGTGGCTGTCAGCCGTGCGACGGGCCCAGCGCCGCCGACCGCCTCGAGCAGGACGTCCTGAGCCAGCCCGGCGTGCGCGCGGTCATCTGGCTGGAGGGCATCAACGACCTCGGCGGCGGTGGTGCCGCCACCGCCGAGCAGGTGATCGCCGGCATGCGCGAAGTCGCCGCCCGCCTGGACGAGCGCGGCATCGCGCTCATCGGCGCCACGTTGACCCCCTCGGGCGGCAGCGCGGTGGGCCCGGACTACGGCTCGGCGCGCACCGACGCCGAACGGCGCGAGATCAACGACTTCATCCGCTCCAGCGACGTCTTCGACGCCGTGGCCGACTTCGCCGCCGCCACCGAGGACCCCGCCGACCCCAGCCGGCTGCTGCCCGCCTACGACACCAACACCTCCGTGGGCGGCGCCGGCGACGGGCTGCACCCCAACCGCGCCGGGTTCCAGGCCATGGCCGCCACCATCGACCTGCAGCGGCTGCGCGACCTCGTCGAGGACGCCGCCGCCGCGCAGCGCGAGGCCGCCTGAGCGGCCTCTCCAGAGCACCGGGTCGGGTGGGTGCTCGAGGGACCCGACGTCCCTGCCCGTCCCCGTGCGTCCCCGTGCGCGGTCGTCGGCTCCGCGTGCGGTGCCTCGTGCCGCGAAGGGCGTTCCCGGCGCAACGTCCTGTCAGTGCCCGCGGAACGCCTCGGCCAGCCACCACGATCCGCCGTCGTCGGAGATCTTCGCGTCCAGCACGAAGGGCACCCGGCGCGGACCGGCCAACCACGCGTCGAGCGCGTGCAGGTCGTCCACCGAGCGCACGACGGCGCCCCGGGCGCCGAAGCCGCGGCCGACGGCGGCGATGTCGACGTCGGGGAAGGTGACCGTGGACAGCTCCGCCCCGCCGGGGCCGAAGTGGTGCACCTCCGCGCCGTAGGCGGCGTCGTCGTAGCAGACGATGAGCATGCCCAGGCCGAGCCTGACCGCCGTCTCCAGCTCCGCCGCGGCCATCAGCAGACCGCCGTCGCCGGTGCCCAGCACGGGCAGGCGGTCCGGGCGGGCCAGCGCCGCGCCGATGGCCGTGGCCAGCCCGAGTCCAACGGACTGGAAGGCCTGGGTGAAGCAGAAGCCGCGCTCGTCCGGGACGCTGAGGTAGGCGCTGGGGTAGCCCATGAAGTTGCCCGAGTCGATCGCCACGACCCGCTCGCCCGGCAGGCGGCGCTCCAGCTCGCGGCTGAGGACCCGCGGGTCGATCGTGGTCGGCGTGGAGGTGTCCGGGGTCTGCACGTCGGCCCACCGGCCCTGGGCGGCGATGCGGGCGCCGACCTCGCCGGTGCGGTAGCCCCGGGCCGGTCGCGGGTCGCGCTCGAGCAGTTCGGTGAGCACGTCGGCGGCGCTCTGCCCCACGTCGCCCAGCACCCCCAGGTCGATGCTGCGGTTCACGCCGAGGGAGGCGTCCTCCAGGTCCACCTGCACCACCGTGGCGCCGCCACCTATGAGCGCACCGTGGCGCGTGGTCCACGTGTTCAGGGTGCAGCCCCAGCCGACGAGCAGGTCCGCTGCGCTGATCAGCTCCGCTGCCAGGGGGGTGGAGAAGCCCCCGGAGATGCCCAGGCAGAACGCCTCGCCGTGGAAGAGGCCGTTGGCCACCGCGGAGGTGGCCAGCAGCGCCCCGCTGCGCTGGGCCAGCGCGCGCAGCTGCGGGCCCGCGTCGCGGGCGCCGCGCCCGGCGACGAACACCGGCCGCTGCGCGCGTTGCAGCAGGTCCGCGAGCTCGCCGACCGCTGCGCGCGCCGGGCGCACCGGCGCCGGGCGGCGCAGGGGCGCGGCCGCCGCGCCCTGCGGTGCGGGCTCTACCTGCACGTCCAGGGGCAGGGCGAGCACCACCGTGCGCCGCTCGTGCACGGCGGTGCGCACCGCGCGGGTGACGTCGGCGAGCGCGCTGGTGGCCGAGTGCACCCGCTCGGCGACCGCGCCCACGCTGCGCGCCAGGGCGTCGGTGTCGATCCGGAAGTTCGAGCGCACCGCGGAACCGGCGGTGTCCGCGGTCAGCACCAGCAGGGGGGTGCGGCTCTTGGCGGCCTCGGCGATGCCGGTGATCGCGTTGGTCAGCCCGCACCCCTGGTGGGTGCTCACCGCCGCCAGCCGGCCGCTGGTGCGCGCGTAGGCGTCGGCCATCGTGGCCGCCCCGCCCTCGTGGCGCGCGGCGGTGAACGGCACGCCCGCGGCCACCAGGGCGTTGGTGACGGCGAAGTTGCCGCTGCCCACCACGCCGAAGACGTGCGCCAGGCCCAGGTCGGCCAGGGCCCGGGCGACCAGCTCGGCGACCGTGACCGCCGCCGGCTCCACCGCCGGCTGCGCCGCTCGTCCGGTCCCGGTCCCCGTCGTCGCGCCGGAGGCGCCCACGCCCTCCAGAGCGCCCACGTCAGCTCCTCTCCACCAGGGCGTACACGCGCGCCGGGCTGCCGGTGCCGCCCACGATCGGCAACGGGGAGACGATCAGGACGGCGCCCGTGGCGGGCAGCCGGTGCAGGTTCTGCAGCTGGGTCAGCCCGTACTTGTCGGCGCCCAGGAGGAAGTGGTGCGCGGGGAAGGCCGGCTCGAAGCCCCCGGCGGCACCGGCGTCGATGCCCACGGTCTCCACGCCGAACCCGGAGATGGGGGAGTTCGCCAGCCACGTGGCCGCCCGCACGGACGGGCCAGGGGTGTGCGGCCCCTGCTCGTCGGCGTTCAGGAAGCTCTCCTGCGAGCCGGCGCGCGCGCTCCAGCCGGTGCGCAGCAGCAGCCAACTCCCCGCCGGCAGCGGACCGTGCTCGCCCTCCCAGGCCTGCAGGTGCTCCGGCTCGAGCAGGAAGTCCGGGTCCGCCTCGGCTTCGGCGCTCTTGTCGATCACCGCGACGGGCCCCAGCAGGCGCGAGGGCGGGATCTGCTCCACCGAGCGCCCCGCACGACCGGTGGCCCAGTGCACGGGGGCGTCGAGGTGGGTGCCGGTGTGCTCACCGGTGTGGATGTTGTTCCAGCTCCACGCGGGCCCGGCCTCGTCGAAGTCGCTGACGGCCTCCAGGCTCAAGGCGATGGTGTTGGCGAAGGGCGCCGGCAGCTGCAGCACCGGCGTGCTCGGGCTCAGCGGAGCGGTCAGGTCGATCACCTCGACGTCCCCGGCGGCGAGGGCGGCCTGCAAGGTGGCGAGGGTGCTCATCGTGCTCCTTCGAGGTGCTGCTCGAGCGTGCCGGACGCACGCGAGTGTGCCGAGGCAGCCGCAGCGGCAGATCGGTGGGCACGCGCCGGATCGGCGGGTGCGAGGGGCGCCGGCTCACCGCGAGGCGAACCGGCGCACCGCGGCGGCCGCGCCGCCACGGCGCACCCGGCGCTCCTGGCGCCGTTGCAGCGCCAGGAGCTCACCGGCGACCAGGTGCCCGGAGGCGCCGCCCAGGCCGGCTCCGGGGTGGGTGGAGGCACCCAGGTGCCACAGTCCGCGCACCGGTGTGCGGTGGCGCCCGCTGCCCGCCAGCGGGCGCCACAGGAAGCTCTGGTCCAGCTGGGCCGATCCGCCGTAGGGGTCGCCGTCGACGGCGTTGACGTTCGAGCGCTGCAGGTCCGCCGGCGACAGGACGTCGAGCCCGCGCACGGCGCCGGGCAGGTTCGGCGCGTGGCGCGCCAGCCGGGCCAGGACCCGCTCGGCGTAGGCCCCGGCGAGCTGCGCGCTCCAGCCCCGCGAGGTGTCCAGCTCACCGGCGGCATCGCCCACCGGCGTGCCGGGCAGCTCCTGCAGCTGCAGCCACAGCGTCCCCGCCCCGGCCGGGGCGCGGCTGGGGTCCAGCAGCGCCTGCTGGCCCACCACGACCGTGGGGCGGCGCGGCAGCAGACCCGCCTCGGCCTCCGCGCACGCGATGCCGGTGCCGGCCGAGCCGTCGGTGAGGTGGACCAGGGGCACCTCGTCCAGGCGCGCATCGCTCCAGCGCAGCGGCTCGGACAGCGCCACGTGCACCTGCATGGCGGCGCGCCCGTAGCGGAAGGAGGCGGCCTGCTGCCGCAGCTGCGCCGGCACCGCCTCCGGCGGCAGCAGGTCGCCGTACAGGGCGGTGGGGCTCACGCTGGCCAGCACCGCCCGGCGCGCCGCCAGCACGGAGCCGTCCGCCAGATCCACACCGCTCACCCGCCCCTCGCGCACCCTGAAGCGGCGCACCTCGGCGCCGGTGCGGATCACCACCGCGCGCTCGCGCAGCAGGGCGCTGAACGCCTCCACGAAGCGGGCGGCCCCACCCACGACGACGGGCAGGCCCGCGCCGTGCAGGGTCGCGGCGAACACCGGGATCATCAGCCCGCCGCAGGCGTGGTCGGGGGACAGGCCGGCGTGCAGCAGCCAGGGCACCCACAGGTGGTCGACCTCCGGGCCGCGGAACTCGCGCGCGGCGAAGGCGCGCCCGCTGCTGAGCGCGTCGCGCACCCAGCCCTCGCTGCCCCGCACGCCGTTGGCCCGCAGCATCTGCAGCACCGGGCGCAGCACCGACACCGAGCGCAGCTCCGTGCCGAAGAAGCCGCCCAGGGCAGCGGCGCTGCGCCCGAAGCGCTCCAGCTGCGCCAGGTAGGCCCGCGCGTCCGCCGGGTCGGCGAAACCCGCTGCGGTGCGCTGCGGGTCGCGCTGGGCCAGGGTGACGCGGCCGTCGTCGGCCACGCTGGCGGTGAGCGCCGCCTCGGTGTTGGCGTAGCTCAGGCCGTGCCGGTGCAGGTCGGCGCCCAGCGCGGCGTAGGCGCCGCCGGTGACGAACAGCGGGTGCCAGGAGGAGAAGGTGTCGTGCACGTACCCCGGCACGGTCCGCTCGCCGGAGGCGATGAACCCGCCGATCTGCGCTGAGCGTTCCAGCAGGGTGACCGACCACCCCGCTCCCGCCAGCTCGGCGGCGGCGACCATGCCGTTGATGCCCGAGCCGACCACGATCGCGTCGCTGTGCGCTTGGTCCATGCTCGAGCAGGGTAGGCCGGTGTCGCAGCCGCGACCAGGGCCGCCGGCAGCGCGACGACCGATCTCCTGGCCCGAGACCCGGTTGCTGGCCAGAGCGGCCGGCCCGGCGACCGTCGTGGTCGCCGGGCCGGTGTCCTCTCCGGGCGCTGGGGTCGCCTGGGGGTGCCTGCGCGGGCAGCGCTGCCTACGGGCGGGCGGGTGCCTGCGGCAGTGCCGGTGCGGTGCCCGGAGCGACGTGGCCGTCGGCGAGGTGCTCGAAGGCGTAGGCCATGGCGACCAGCTCGGCGTCCTGCCACGCCCGGCCCATCAGCTGCAGGCTGACGGGGGCGCCGTTGGCGTCGAGCCCGGCGGGGAAGGCCACGGTGGGCACCCCCGAGCTGCCCGAGGGGGTGTCGCGCCGGCCGAAGCTGGAGCGGTTGCCGCCGCCGTCGTTCAGGCTGATCTCGGAGAGCAGGCCCGGGTAGACCACCGCGTCCAGGTCGTTGGCGTCCATCCACGCGGCGATGTTCGCCTGGTACTGCGCGCGGTAGCCGCGCCAGGCCGCCACCTCCGCCTCGCTCATGCGCGTCTTGCCCTCGCAGTACTGCGGGCTGTAGCGGGTGTAGGGCAGCTTGTCCTGCGAGCAGACCACGTCAGTGGGGGAGGTCATGCCCAGCTCCGGGTGCGTCTCGATGTAGCGGGCCCAGCCCTCCCAGTTCACGTCCACCTGCGGGCGCTGCGGCGCCAGCGGGCCCTCTCCCAGCTGAACGACCTGCGCGCCGGCGGCCTGCAGCTGACCCAGCGCGGCCTCGGAGGCCTCGATCGTCGTGGTGGTGCCGTACGGGTCCTGCCAGGTGGAGGGCAGCAGTCCGATGCGCTTGCCCTGCAGGGCCCCCTCGTCCAGCACGCTGCGCCAGTCGGCGGGCCGGTGCGCGTCGGCCTGAGCGGTCTCGGGGTTGAGCGGGTCGGTGCCGGAGGTGACGTTGAGGATGTCGGCCAGGTCGCTCACCGAGCGGGTCATCGTGCCGGCGTAGTCCTGCAGCCACGACAGCGGCATCACGCCGCGGTCGGACTGCATGCCGTCGGTGCCGCGCAGCGTCACCAGGGACGCCGCGCTGGCCGGGGCGTACAGGGAGTCCCCCGTCTGCGAGCCCAGCCCGGCCGCGGCCATGCTCGTGGCGGTGGCCACCGCCGAGCCTCCGGAGGAGGCCAGCGCCGAGCGGGAGGGGTCGAAGGCGTTCCACACGCTGCCGTAGGCGCTGTCGGAGTACGAGCCGGAGGTGGCGTACTCCTCCATGCTGGCCTTGCCGATGATGATCGCCCCGGCGCCGCGCAGCTGGGCGACCTGGTAGGCGTCCTGGGCCGGGCGGAAGTTCTCGAAGGTCAGCGAGCCGTTGGTGGTGGGCATGTCGCGGGTGTCGTACAGGTCCTTGACCGCGATCGGGATGCCCAGCAGCGCCCCGCGCTCCCCGTTCGCGCGGCGGCGGTCGGCGGCGGCGGCCTGCCACAGCGCGTCGTCGGCGACGGTGGTGAAGGCGTTGAAGGCGAACTGACCCTCGTCGTAGGCGGCGATGCGGTCCAGGTAGGCGCGGGTGATCTCCACCGAGGTGGTGCGGCCGGCCTCCATGTCCGCCTGCAGCTGCCCGATCGTCTTGTCCACCACGTCGTAGGAGGACGTGGTCACCGCCGCCGGCGCGGTGGGCGCGTCGGGCTGGTGCACCCTGGCGGCGCCGCGCCCGCGGCAGTGCCCGGGCCTCAGGCCCGCGTCGGCGGGGGAGAGGTCCTCGAAGTTGGCGATCGAGCAGATCTCCTGGCGGCTCAGGCCTTCCAGGTCCGGCCGGTCGGCCAGCCGCGCTGCCACCTCGGTGACCGCGCTCAGCTCCGCCGCGGCGCTGGTGGCGGTGACGGGCTGGCCCACGACCACGAAGTGCAGCAGCGAGGCGCTGCGCCCCGGCGCCAGGGTGAGGGTGTTGACGTAGGCGGGGAAGTTCGCCGCGTGCCCCTCGGTGCCCATCGGCTGGGTGAAGGTGTCGCGCAGCCAGTTGCCGGTGCGCTCGAAGGAGCCCAGCACGGTGGCGCTGGGCCCGCCCGTGGTGGGCGTGGTGCCGGGGGTGGTGCCCGGTGCGGTGGGCTCGGCGGTGCCGCTGGCGCTGGCCGTCCACACGTCGCCCGGTGCCGCGGTCGCGTCGCCGCTGGAGGTGGCCGCGATCCGGCTGGCGGTGGTGCCGGTGGCGCCGTAACCGGTCTGCCCCCCGAAGGCGACCTGCACGCTCAACGCGCGGCGCGTGGTGTTGGTGAAGGTGTCCAGCCAGCGCCCGAAACCCCCTGCCTGCTCGATGTCGACGGTGCGCGAGATGCGCACCCCGCTCAGGTCGATCGAGCGGGTGCTCTCGAAGCGGCCCGGCTCGCGCTCGCTCAGACCGAACCCGCGCATCAGCTCGCCGTCGAAGCGGTGCGGCTGCCCGCCGCCAGGTCCGGTGTGGGAGCCGTGCGCCTGCACGCTGACGCGGATGCCGCCGTAGCCGTTGAGCATCGTGGAGTACGGCGCCTGCACCCCGGTGCCGATCTGGGTGGCGCGGATGCTGCCGGTGTCCACGCCGGGCGCGGAGGCGTCTTGGACGCCCCAGGCGGTGCCGCGGGCGTCGCTGACGTAGGTGAAGGCGCTGGCCGTGCCGGCCGGGACGACCAGCACGGCGGCGGCCAGGGGGGCCGCGACCAACGCCGTCAGACGTGACCTTCTTGTCACGGGGGGATCTCCTCGCTCGAGGGTGCCGAGGTCGTGCGGACCCGGCGCTGCCCTGGGAGGATCGCCCGCCTGTGTTTCTGCTGTGTTTCCGCCACGTGACGATGAGTGCCTGAGCGCACCGACCGAGCGCCGGCACCGCACCCCGGTGCGCACCCGAGCCGGGTTCGCGTGCACCTCGCGCGCGCCCGGCCCGCGCGTGCGGGCGGGACGATCGGTGAGGACGTCGGTCAGCGCGGCGGTCAGATCTCCTCGACGCCGGGCAGCCCGGCGGGCTGCTCGGGCGGCAGGGTGTCGTAGGTGGCCACCGCCACCGGGGGGCGACGCCGGGGGGTGCGGCCCCGCTGCGGGTGCGCAGGCCGGTCCTGATGTGGTGCTCCAGGACGTTGCGCGACCAGCCGTGCTCCAGCGCCTCGGCGGCGTACCAGCGCCGGGTGAAGACGGTCGCGCGGCCTCGAGGAGGTATCCACCACCGTGCAGCAGCACACCTCGCTCCCGGGTGTGCTGCTCGCGGAGGGCACCTCCCGCGCGCTGGAGGAGGGGCGGCGACCCCCTCGCGCGCGGGAATCACCCTCGCTCGTGGGGTGAGGGACCGTGGAACGTGCGGTGTGCGAGGTCGTGAGCGGTGGCGCCACTGCGCAGGAGGTGTCCCCGCACCGGGACCGAGCGCTCGTCGACCCGTGCGCCTCTCGCTCGGGTGGGCTCGGCCGGGCGCGCGTCTCGCGCAGCGGGGAAGGACGAGCCGGAGCCGTGATCCCCGCTTCCCGGGAGGTTCCTCCAGCCGCGAGGCGGCGTGGAACTCGACGGGCGAGGGTCTGGGCACGATCGGAGCCTCTCGGCGGACGCTGGTCCTTCACGGGGTGTGGGGCGATCCGCGGGTGAGGCAGGTCCAGGTGGTACCGGATCGTGCGGCAGACCCCGCTGCTTGACGCTTGCTGTGAGCGATGGTTGTATCCATACAGTCCTGGTGCCGTCGCGGAGGGTGCGCTTCTCGCCTCGCGCAGCCTGCGCCGCAGCGCCAGACGCACGGTCGCCAGGATCGGATCGGTGCACGACGAGCACGGGAACGGCCCGTCGTGCGGAGGGTTCTGGTTGAGGTCGCTGTCGACGTCAACCAGGCGCTCTCGCGGGGCAGAACCCTCTCCGGGAGTCGTGCGCCGGTGGGCCTGCCCGAGGGACGTGTCGCACGCAGCGACCACGACGCAGAGGATCGAAGGAGCGGGCTCGTGCAACGACGAACGAGAACAGCCCCCACCAAGCGGGTGGCCGCAGCTGCGGTCGCGGTGACGATGACCCTGATCGGTGCAGGGCCCTCGGCGACGTCGGCCTCGGCGGCCACGGAGCTCATCAGCAACGGCGGCTTCGAGGACGGCTTGACCGGCTGGTTCGCCAACAACGGCAACGCCGGGGACAGGGCGCAGCTGGCCACCACCGACGACGCCTACTCCGGGGACAGCGCCGTGCTGGTCACCGAGCGGGGCTCCACGGGCTCCGGCCCCATGCAGGACCTGTCCGGCAAGCTGCGGGCGGGGCAGACCTACGAGCTCAGCGCCCGCATCAAGTACGACGACGCCGACAGCCCGGCCACCAAGCAGTTCTTCATGACCATCCACTTCGGCGGTGGGTCGTACGCGAACATGGGCACCGTCACCGTCCAGCGCGGTGAGTGGGGCTTGATCGAGGCCACGTTCACCGTCCCGGCCGGGCAGGACGTCAGCACCGCCCGGGTCTTCCTGGAGACCCCGTGGGTGGCGGACCCGCAGGCCAACCCGGACACCCACCTCATGGACTTCACCGTCGACGACGTCTCCCTCGAGGGCGTCGAGGCCCCGCCACCGCCGCCGCCGGCGTCGCGGACCGTCGAGGTCGTGGGCAAGCTGCCCGGCGACAGCAACCCGCTGATCTCGCACAAGTTCGGCGCCGACGCGTTCGCCATGGTCGACGGCGACCGGGTGTACCTCTACATGACGAACGACACCCAGGGCTACGCGCCCGACCCCGCCACCGGCGTCTCACCGCAGATCGACTACGGGGACATCAACCAGCTCACCGTCATCTCCTCCGAGGACCTCGTCAACTGGACCGACCACGGCGAGATCCAGGTCGCGGGCCCCAGTGGTGTCGCGCCCTACACGAACAACTCGTGGGCGCCCGGCGCGGTGCAGAAGACCGTCGACGGGGAGGAGAAGACCTTCCTCTACTACGCCAACGGCGGCGGATCCAGCAACGTCATCGTCGGGGACTCCCCGCTGGGTCCCTGGAACAACGAGCGCGACAGCACGCTCATCGACGCCCGCACGCCCGGCGCGCAGGACGTGGCGTGGAAGTTCGACCCGTCGCCGTTCGTCGACGACGACGGCGACGCCCACCTGTTCTTCGGCGGCGGCCCCGCCTCCACGTCGCTGCCGGCGATCGAGCGGTTCAACAACCCCAAGAACATCCGCGTCATCGACCTGGCCGAGGACATGGTGAGCACCGAGGGCACCGCCCGGGTCGTGGACACCCCCGTCTCCTTCGAGGCCGCCCACGTCTTCGAGCGCGAGGGCCGCTACTACCTCTCCTACTCCTCGCACTTCGGCGGCCCGGACTTCGGCGGCGACCAGCCGCGCACCCCGGGGTACCCCGGAGGCGGGGAGATCGGTTACATGATCTCCGACCAGGTCGACGCGTGGCCGAAGGAGAAGTACGCAGGCGTCCTCTTCCCCAACCAGTCGCGGTTCTTCGGCGCCGGGACCGGGGGCAACAACCACCAGTCCGTGTTCGAGCTGGGCGGGGAGCACTACTTCACCCACCACGCGCCCACGCTGAACAAGCGGATCAACGGCGACCAGACGCAGGGCTACCGCAGCCCGCACATCGAGAAGCTCGAGTTCAACGAGGACGGGACGATCCAGCAGGTCGTCGGCACCTACGAGGGGGTCGAGCAGGTCAAGGACCTCGACCCGTACCAGGTGCTCGAGGCCGAGACCATCGCCTGGCGCCAGGGCCTGACCACGGTGGCGGTCGAGGCGCCCTCGCGGCAGTTCGGGCCGGACGCGCCCAACCTGGCGCTGACCGACATCGACGACGGCGACTGGACGTCGCTGTCCTCCGTGGACTTCGGTGCCGACGGGGCCGCGTCCTTCACCGCCGGCGTGCGGGCGCTGGCCCCGGGAGCGGGCATCGAGCTGCGGCTCGACGACCGCGAGGCGCCCGTGGTGGCCACGATCGACGTCCCCGCCGGCGACGGCGGCTGGAGCGAGGTCTCCGCGCGGCTCGAGGGCGTCACCGGCGTCCACGACGTCTACATGACCTTCACCGGTCCCGAGGGTGAGGACCTCCTCGAGGTCGACACCTGGCAGTTCACCGCGGCCGAGCGCTGGGCCACCGACGTCTCGCTGGCCGACGTGCTCAGCAAGGACACCTCCGGCCCGGAGAACCCGCACCACGCGGACGGCTCCGACTTCGACCTGCTCTCCGTCGCGCTCGAGCGGGTGCTGGCCGCACGGCCGGGCAGCCCGCTCAGCGCCCTCGCCGATCCCCAGCGGGCCCTGACGGCCTTCCTGCCCGACGACGACGCCTTCACCGCCGCGCTGCGGGCCGGCTGGCGGGGTCGCGTCCCCAACGAGAAGGCCGCCGCCGCCCGGCTGCGCTGGACCCCGCCCGCGGAGCTGGAGCGCCTGCTCCTCGACCACGTGGTCCTGGACGCGACGCTGACCAGCGAGGACGTGCTCGCCGCCGACGGCACCGAGCTCACCACCGCCGGCGGGTCCACGCTCACCGTCCGCGTCGAGGGCGACCGCGTGAGGCTGCTCGATGACGACGGTCGGGTCGCGGCCACCGTCACCGCGGTCGACGTCAACCTCGGCCAGGTGCAGGTCGCCCACGTGATCGACCGGGTCCTGAAGCTCGACTGAGCCGCAGCGCCCGCGCGCGTGCAGGGAGGGTCGCCCCGGTCCATCGGGGCGACCCTCCTCGTCCGCCTAGCGCCGGCGCGCGGTCTTGGCCGCGTACATCGCCGCGTCCGCGCGGCGCAGCAGCTCGTCCAGGTCGGTGCCCGGCTCGCCGCTGAGGGCGGTGCCGATGCTGGCGGAGATGCGCACCACGGTCCCGCCCAGGTCGAAGGGCTCCTGCAGGGCGCCGGCGGCGCGGGTGGCCACCGCGTGCACCACGTCGGGCTCGCCGGTGGCCAGCACCGCGACGAACTCGTCCCCGCCCAGGCGTGCCAGGCGGTCCTGCGGGCGCAGCAGGCCGGCCAGGCGCTGCGCGGCCAGGCGCAGCAGCTCATCGCCGGCGGCGTGGCCGTACCGGTCGTTGACGGGCTTGAAGTCGTCCAGGTCGATGTAGACCACCGCGATGGCGCTTCCCGCGTCGATCCCGAACCCCGCTCGGCTCTCCTGCGAGCTGCTGCCGTCCCACCAGGTGCCCGACGGCCCGGCGCCCGGCAGCCCGGCGGTGCTGGGCAGGGCGCCGCCCAGGCGCTGGGTGAAGTGCTCCTGCAGCCCGGCGCGGTTCAGCTGCCCGGTCAGCGCGTCGTGGGTGGCCGCGTGCAGCAGCTGGTCGTGGCGGGTGCGCCGCTCGGCCTCCAGGGCGGCGCTGCCGGCCTCGCGCTGGGCGGCCAGCACCGCGATGTTGCCGATGACGAGCAGGGACAGCAGCGTGGTGATGACCGCGGCCACCAGCTCCAGCGGTGCGGACAGCGGTGCGGGCAGCCAACCGGCCTGCACGGGCACCTGCAGCGCCGCGCTGAGCGTCAGCGTCATGGCCGCGCAGGGGCGCCAGGCGCGCGCGCCGCTCCACTGCAGGTGCACGCTGGCGACCAGGGCGGCGAAGACGGGGAAGAGGAAGGCCACCCCGGTGGGGGCGATGGTGGCGGCGAAGAGCGCCCCGGCCAGGAAGACGCGCAGCCACACGCGGTTCTCCAGGCGCCCGGAGCCGATCCAGCGCTGCACCGGGTCGCAGCGCAGCAGCAGGGCCGCGGGCCAGCCGATCACCTGCGTCCACAGCGGTGAGTGCACCGCCGTGTCAGGCAGGGCCCACCACACGAGAGCGGCCAGCGCGGCGATGCCCACCGCCGCGCCGGCCAGGCGCGCCGCGTTCCGGCGCGCAGTGCTCGTGCGCACAGCCCCGGAGCTCGCGCGGGTGCGGCGGGTTGCACCGCTGGGTGCACCGCTCCGCGCGCCGCCTGGCACACCGCCTCCACGATCTCGATCCGCGCAGCACCGTCGGAGCACCGTCGGAGCACCGCTGGAGCACCGTCGGGAAGGGTGGGGCCACCCCGCCGGCACGACGTCTGGCGCCGTCGGCGCCCACCGGTCAACCAGCGCTCGTCCGACCGGTCACCGCTCGATCGGTGATCGCTCGAGCGGTGGTGGTCCCGCTGCTGCCCTGCTCGACGGTATCGGTGTCGCGCACCACCGCCTGGAGGCGGCGAACGGGTGGTCGCAGGCTGGTCGTGCGGGTGCGTCGGTCGCGCGCGCCCCACCTGAACGTCGATCTCGACGGTGGTGCCGGCACCGTCGTCCCCTGCGGGGAGTGCTCGAGCAGGTGCCGCACCCGGCGCGTGTGCTTCAGCGGCTCGACGCTCCTGCCGAGGGGTCGAGCATGCCGCTGCTGCGTCGCCTGCGCCTGGGTCACCGCCTGGCCGCCGCGTTCTCGGTGCTCGTGGCCCTGATGCTGGCGGTGGTGGCCGCCGGGCTGATCGCCGGCGCCGCGCAAGGGCGGGCCGCGCAGCGCCTGCACGCGCAGGAGCGCTTCGGCATCGCCGCCGCCACGGCCAAGCACGCCGCGGCGGACTTGAACGGCTGGCAGACCGCCTACGCCTTCGACGCCGTGCGCGGCGTGGCGGCAGCCGCGCAGGACGGCAGCGGCTCGCGCCAGGCCTACCTGGACTCCGCCGAGCGCTTCGAGCAGGCCCTGCAGGTGCTGGCTCAGCGCAGCACCGTCGCCGAGACCGACGACGACATCGCGCAGGTCGCCGAGCTGTACGAGCGCTTCGCCGCGCTGGACGAGCAGGTGGCCGCCGGGTACCGCAGCGGCGAGCCGGCTGCCGCCGCGGCGGCGACCGAGCTGGTGATGGGCGAGGAGATCGAGCTGTACACCGCCATGGGGGTGCTGCTGGACGAGGTCGTCGCCGACGCCGCGAACGCCTTCGAGGCCGCGCAGGCCGACGCGGTGGCCGCCGAGGAGCGCGGGGCGGTGCTGATGACGGTGCTGGGCGGGGCGGGTGTGGCTCTGGCGGTGCTGCTGGCGGTGCTGGTGACGCGCTCGGTCACCGCGCCGGTGGCGCGGGTGCGCGACCGCCTGGTGCTGCTGGCGCAGGGTGACCTGGCCAGCGAGGTGCACGTGGACGGGCGCGACGAGCTCAGCGAGATGGCCGGCGCCCTGCAGCACGCCGTGGGCACCCTCACCGGCACCATGCGCCGCATCGCCGGGGCCTCCACCACCCTGGCCGCCTCCTCCGAGGAGCTCTCCGCGGTGGCCACCCAGCTGTCCTCCGGGGCGGTGCAGGCCTCCAGCCAGTCCCAGGTCGTCTCCGCCGCGACCGAGGAGATCTCCGCCT
>NZ_JBJLSG010000003.1:0-79701 GCF_050871925.1 Kineococcus gurbantunggutensis | reverse complement strand
CCAGCCTGGTGAGCGCCTCCTGCGGCAGCGGCTGAGCGCGCAGGGAGGTCCGCAGCGCGTGCACGTAGGCGATCTGGGCGTGCACCACCTCCGCGGAGGTGGCGGGGTCGTCGATGAGCACCACCGCCTGACGGGCCAGGCTGCGCGAGGAGTTGACCACCTGCCCCCACAGCGTGCGCGCCTCCCACCAGCGGTTGTAGGCGGCGTTGACCGCGAACCCCACGAACAGCGCGATGGCGCTGCCGAAGAGGGTGAAGGGGAAGTTGGCCGTCTCGAACCACCCCGGGCGCTGGAAGTACACCACCGTCACCAGCACGTCCCACAGCACCAGCACCGTGCTGCTCCACAACAGGGGCCCCCAGGCGCCGATCAGCCTGCGCCGCGGTGAAGTGATCAACGTTCTCCCAGGTGTGCTGCACGAACCGGTGTGCGTGGCGGGTAAGGGTGGCGGGCGAGGGGTCCAGCCGCGCGGCCCGGGCCGGCGGCGCTTCAGCATCATCTGGCGCTCGCCGGGTCCGCAACTCCAAAGGGGCACGAAGAGGCGACTCACCGCTGTGACGGCTCTTCGGAGTCGTGGGCCTTTGCCGGTAGCGCTCGAGCGCCACCGACGAGGACCCACCGTGGGCTTCTACAGCTGGAGCACCGGTTCAGCTGGGCGGTGTGAGCAACCGGCTGAGCCCTTTGCGTGCAGGAGGTCGGTGCCCTACCGCGCGTGCTTGGCGGCGTACATGCGGGTGTTCGCACGGTGCAGCAGCGCACGGAAGCCGTCGGCGTCGTCGTGGGGGAAGAGGGCGAGCCCGACGCTGACGCTGACGCTGGCGCTGGCCTGGCCCAGCTGGTACGGCTGGGCGATCACCTCGCGCAGCTGCTGGGCCACGCGCTGCGCGTGCACGCCGGCGTCCTCGCGCCCCAGCCCGCTGAGGGTGACCAGGAACTCATCGCCCCCCAGGCGCGCGGCCAGGTCGCCGCGGCGCAGGCGGGACTTGATGCGCTTGGCGACCTGCACGAGCAGCTCGTCCCCGGCGGCGTGACCGAGGTCGTCGTTGACGGCCTTGAAGCCGTTGAGGTCCATGAACAGCAGCGCCAGCGCCGTCTCGTTGCTCTTGGCCTCCCACAGCTGCACTTCCACGCGTTCTTCGAAGCGGCGCCGGTTGACCAGGCCGGTCAGGGAGTCGGTGTAGGCGAGCTCTTCGATGCGGGCCAGGTAGGAGCGGGCCCGGTCGCGCTCTTGCACCAGGGCGCGTTCGGCCTGCACCTGGGCGCTGACGTCGTTCTGCACCCCGATGTACTGCACCACGCGGCCCTCGGCGTCGAGCACGGGGGCCATGTAGATCTCGTTCCACCACGGCGTGCGCTGCGGGCCGCGGTAGTTCAGCAGCGTCTCGCGGACCTCGCGCCCCTCGACGATCGCGGCCCGCAGGCGGCTGATCGCCTCCTGGTCGGTGTCGGGTCCTTGCAGGAAGCGGCAGTTTCGCCCGATCAGCTCCTCGAAGCGGTAACCGGCCAGCTGCTCGAAGGCGCGGTTGACGTAGACCAGCGGCTGGTCGGGCTGGTGCATGTCGGCGATGGTGATGCCGCTGGTGGACGCGGCCAGCGCGCGGTGCAGCAAGGGGTCGGAGGCGGGGCCGGCCTGCAGCGCAGCAGCGGGGACTCCGGCCCCGGGCAGCAGGGCCGGCGGGGCCGGCGCGGCGGGGACGGCGCCGCTCGCGCGCGCGGTGGCCGCGGTGTCCTCGGTGCGAGCACCGCCAGAGGTCGGGGCGGTGTCGATGGCGGTGTCGATGGCCGGTGCCACGCGCGAGAGCAGGCTGTGCGCGGCGGCGATGACGGTGCCACGGCGGTAGGTCAAGGCGTACTCGAACATCCGCTCCATCTCCGGGCCGTCATCGCCCAGGTCGCGGGCCAGCAGAGCGGCGCTGAAGTGGGGGCTGACCACCACCACGTCCCACTCCCCGCGCACGGGGTCATCCGGCGCCAGCGCCGCTCCGCGCACCCCGGGCACCGGCTGCACGGGCAGGTCCTCGCCCAGCGCGCAGACGAAGCCGGTGCGGGCCACCAGGTCGCGGTAGCGAAGCGCGGTGGCGGGGGTGAAGTGGCGCGCCTCCTGGAACGTGGAAGCCACCACGCAGGTCTCGCCCAGGCGCATCGCCTGCCGCTCCAGCTGCTTGCTCAGCTCCACCAGCAACCGCTTGGGCGAGCGGCGCAGCACGGTGCCCGCGGGCAGGCACGCGAACGGCGAGGACGCTGCGCCGGCAGCGGGCGCGGTGGGCGCGACGGGCAGGTGCAGCTGTCCTGCGGGGTAGCGCGTGGCGGGCCCGGCAGCGGGGCGGGCGAAGAGCCAGCCCTGTCCCAGGCCGGCTCCCAGCGCACGCGCCACCGTCAGGTGCTGCGCGGTCTCGATGCCCTCGGCGAGCAGCAGGGCACCGGTGCGCTCGGCGTAGTCGTTGACCGCGTTCATGATCTCGGCGATCACGGGGGAGGGCCGCTCCTGCACCAGGCGCAGGTCCAGCTTGACCACGTCCGGGCGCAGCAGCGGCATGAACGCCAGCGAGGCGGCCTCGGCGCCGACGTCGTCCAGCGCCACGCCCCAGCCCAGAGCGCGCACCCGCTCCACGGTGCGCAGCAGCTCCGCCGGGCGCGCTGCCAGGGCGCGCTCGGTGATCTCCAGCACGACCTTCAGCTCACCGGGAGCCGCTTCGGCCAGCGCCAGCAGGTCGTCCACGGGAGCGGTGTCGAGCACCTCCGGCTCGACGTTGACGAACAGCGTCAACGGCGCCAGCAGGCCCTGGGCGATGGCGCCGCGGAAGGCCGCCGCCCGGCACTCGCGGTCCAGCTCGGCCAGCAGCCCGGCGCTGCGGGCGGCGGCGAACAAGGCGTCGGGAGTGGCCAGGGGGCCCTGCGGGCCGCGGGCCAGGGCCTCGTAGGCGACCACGGCGCCGCTGTCGAGGTCGATGATCGGCTGGAAGACGCTGTGCACCGAGCCGGCGTCGATGACCTGCGCGACCAGGGCGTCGGCGAGAGGGCCGGCGGTGGGGTCCTCGAGGCTCACCCGTGCTCCTTCGGCGTGCTGGCTGCCGGGCCGCTGGCCCGCTGACCTGCACTGGCTGGTGCGGGCCTTTCCCCATCGGCCGTGCGGTGCCCGTCCTGAAGCAGGTCCCGTGCACAGTGGGCGATGTCACACCCCGTGGGCGGTGTCGGCCGTGCCCAGGCTGGAGGTGCCGTGGTTCAGGTGCGATGGCCGGTAGCCGAGACCATCCTGGTCATGACCAGTCTGATCATGACCAGTCTGATCATGACCAGTCTGATCATGACCCGGTCAACCGGTTCATGATCGTCCTGCTCAAACGCAGCGGGTCCTGCTCACGCGCGGCGATCGAAGTGACCGGCGCGGTGTGGACGCCAGCGCTGATCAGCACCGCTCGACGGTTGGACGTCCAACTGAAGGACTGGCAGACAGGCGTCTGACAGGCGCACGCTCTTCAGGTCCCCGCGGTGGTGCCGATGAGGCACCTGAGCACCGGTGCGGTGGCGAAGGCGGCGAGGGGGCGGCGTGTTCGGAGCGAAGAAGCGAAAGGCGCAGGAGCAGGGCGAGGAGGTCAGCGCCTACCGCGCCGACATCGAAGCCGTCACCGCAGTGGTCGAGGCGCTGGCACGGGCCAGCACGCCGCAGCAGGCCGTGGACACCGCCCTGAGCGTGATCACAGACCGCTTCGGGTGGGCGTACGGCTCGTACTGGCAGCTGGACCGCTCCGCGCAGGTCCTGCGCTTCGCCCAGGAGAGCGGTGATGCCGGGCAGGAGTTCCGCGAGGTCACCCTGCAGGCCTCCTTCGCCGAGGGGGTGGGCCTGTCCGGGCGGGCGTGGAAGTCGCGCGATGTCGTCTTCGTCGCCGACCTGGCGGAGCTGACCGACTGCGTGCGCGCTCCGGCCGCCGCCCGCGCCGGGGTGCGCAGCGGGGTCTGCTTGCCGATCCTGGAAGGCGGACGGGTCGTGGGCACGATGGACTTCTTCACCACCCACACGCTGTGCCTGAGCCAGGACCGCCTCTCCGTGCTGCGCGCGGTGGGGGTGCTGGTCTCCAGCGCGCTGGAGCGCCTGAACGACGCGGTGCGCCAGACCAAGGCCGCCCAGGACGTCGAGGCGGTCTCCACCGTCATCCGCGAGCTGACCGCCGCCACCAGCGAGCAGCAGGCGCTGCGGGTGGCGCTGGAGACGATCCGGCGCGAGTTCGACTGGCAGTACGGATCCTTCTGGCGCCTGGACGAGGAAGCGCAGGTGCTGCGCTTCGCGCAGGAGTCCGGCGACGCCGGTGCGGAGTTCCGGCAGGTGACCCTGGCCGCCTCGTTCGCCAGGGGGGTGGGGCTGTCCGGGCGCGCCTGGGCCCGCGGGGACCTGGTGTTCGTGGAGGACCTGGGGGAGGTGACCGACTGCGTGCGCGCCCCGGTGGCCCAGCGCGCCGGGGTGAAGTCAGGGGTGTGCCTGCCGATCACGGTGGGCGGGCGCTTCATCGGCACCATGGACTTCTTCGCCACCCGCACCCTGATCATGTACGCGGGTCGCGAGAGCGCGCTGCGCGACACCGCCTTCCTCGTCGGGCAGGCGCTGGAGCGCTTCGCCTCCCTGGAGCGCCTGCAGGCCGCGGGGCAGGAGCTGATCACCAGCATCGGTGAGGTCGAGCGCAACGTGCTGTCCGCCACGACGGTCGCCGCGCGCAGCGAGGAGCTGGCCGCCGCGGCCAACGCCCAGGTCGCGGCCCTGGGCGAGGCCAGCGTGGAGATCAACCAGGTGGTGCGCACCATCCAGTCCATCGCCGCGCAGACGAACCTGCTGGCGCTGAACGCCACCATCGAGGCCGCGCGCGCCGGTGAGGCCGGCAAGGGCTTCGCCGTGGTGGCCGGTGAGGTCAAGGAGCTCTCCGGCGAGACCGAGCGCGCCACCGCCGACGTGAGCACCAGGGTCGAGACGATCCAGGAGCGGGTCGATGCCGTCACCTCCTCGCTGGGCGAGATCCACAGCGCGGTGGAGGAGATCAACCAGACGCAAAACCTGATCAGCGGGGTCTTGACCGAACAGCTGACCGTCACCCGAGCCATCCTCGGCTGACCCTCGCACGGCACGGCGCCTGCAGGTGCTCGGTCTGCAGGTGCTCGGCGTACAGGCACCGTTCGTCGAAGGGCCGGACCGGCCGGGCGGCAGGGGAGGGCGCTGGTCGGTGCGGTGCGGTGCGGTGCGGTGCGGTGAGGTGCGGTGCTGGTCGGTGCGGCGCTGGGCGACGGGGCCCGGTCTGCCGCTGAGCAGCGATCACCCGATCGCCGCCTTGAGCGGCGCCGCTGAAAGGTCGATGCCTGAGGACAACGAGCAGCGAACGACCGTGCTGGTGGTGACGGGACGGGCCAGCGCGGTCAAGAGAGGCATCCGGTGCGGACAGTGGTGCTGACAGTGGTGCCGACAGTCATGCGGGCGGTGGTCTGGGCAGTGCTCCTGGCAGTGGTGCGGGCAGCGCTGACAGGATCGCTCCTGCGCAGCAGGTGGACAGGGCGGGTGCTGCACGATCGGGGCGGAACGGCATGACGTCTGCGGGAGGGCAGCGGCAGGGCGCTCAGCGCGGTGACGGCGGCGCCAGCAGTGCTCAGAGCGCCAGCAGTGCCAGCAGTGCCAGCAGCGCCCCGAGCGCTTGGAGCAGCAGGGCGCTGCTGCGGCTGGTGGGCGCAGCCGTGCTGGTCGCTGCACTGGCGGGCGGCATCTGGTGGCTGCTACTGCCCACCGGGGCGCTGCTGGCACCGCTGTGGACCCAGGTGGTGGGCTGGCCGCTGGCGGTCGTGGTCCGTGCCGAGCCGGTGCAGCGCCTCCTGGGCGGTGGACGGCTGGAGAACCGGGTGTGGCTGCGCCCCCTCGTGGGGTCCGTGATCTTCGCGTTGATCATCGCGCCGACGGGGATGTCCTTCCTCTTCCCGCTCTTCGCCACCCTGGTGGCCAGCGTGCACCTGCACTGGAGCGGCTCGCGCGCTTGGCGCGCCGGCGTGGTGCTCACGGTGCTGATGACGCTGCTCGTGCAGGTCGGTGTGCACCTGGGTGTGTGGGCCAGCGCGGTGCCCTTGGCGTTGAGCGACGTGGCCACGGTCACCGCCGTGGTGGCCTCGCTGTCCACGACGGTGAACATCGCCCTGCTCGCCGCGCGCCGTGAGGAGGTCGCCAGCGCCTTGGCGGCCGAGCGCGCCGCTGGTGAGGTCCAGCGCCGCGCTCGGCACGCGGAGCTGGTGCACGCGGCCACCCACGATGCGCTGACCGGTCAGCTCAACCGTGCCGGGATGCGCCAGCGCCTGGAGCAGGCGCTGCGCCGGGCCGCTCCCGGCGCTGGTGCCGGGGTGGTCTTCATCGACCTGGACGGTTTCAAGCCGGTCAACGACCGGTACGGGCACGCGGCCGGTGATCACCTGCTGCAGCTGGCTGCGCAGCGCCTGGCCGCTGTGGTACGCCCTGACGACGGGGTGGCGCGGGTGGGTGGTGATGAGTTCGTCGCGGTCCTGCCGGCCGTCTCGGCCCCGCAGGTGCTGGCGGCGGTGGCCGCCAGGGCCGATGCCGCGCTGCGCGCGCCCTTCGACCCGCAGGGCACCGTGGTGCGGATCTCGGCGAGCACCGGTACCGCGTTGACCTACCGGGCCGGGGTGTCGGTGGACGAGCTGCTGCACCAGGCGGACACGACCATGTACGCGGTCAAGACCGGTCGGCAGGACCGCCGTCAAGACCGGTGAGACCAGCGGTCCGGGTCAGCAGGATGGGTCAGCAGGACGGGTCAGCAGGACGGATCAGCAGGACGGATCAGCAGGATGGGTCAGCAGGATGGGTCAGCAGGCCGGGTCAGCAGGACGAAAGCTGCAGGGGCACGGTGGAGCGGCACGGGCGGCAACAGCGGTAGGGGTGCCTTCAGCGAGGAGCGGGATCGGTGCAGGGTTCTGCTCGGCGTGGCCGGTGCCGGTGCCGGTGCCTGTGCCGGTGTCGTCGTCGGTGTCGTCGCCGGTGTTACCGGATCGTGCGGCAGACCCAGGTGGCGGAGGCCGATGGTGCTGCAGCGGACGTTCTGCTGCACGTGCCGGCGCGGTGCCGCCGCCCCTTGGGGCGATGAGCAGCGGGCTACCACGACGGCCTGGTGCCGAGGATCACAGCCGTGGGCGCAGGAGGGGCGTCAAGGGTTTAGGTCGGGGTGCCGAGGCTGTGACGAGTGGGCGGGCGAGCAAGCGCTGCGCCCGGACCTGCGCGAAGGATCGGATCATGAGCAACGTCGATGCCACCCTCAAGGCCGCTCTGGAGATCGACGGGGCCACAGCTGCTGCCCTGGTGGACTACGACAGCGGCATGTGCCTGGGGCAGGCCGGCGGTGGCACGCTGGACCTGGACGTCGCTGCCGCCGGCAACACCGACGTGGTGCGCGCGCAGCTGCGCACCCTGCAGCGCCTGGGCCTGCCGGAGGGCGTCGAGGACATCCTGATCACTCTGGGCAGCCAGATCCACCTGATCCGCCTGATCCAGTCGCCCTCCGGGCAGGGGCTGTTCCTGTACGTGGTGCTGAACAAGGACCGCTCGAACCTGGCGATGGCCCGACGGCAGCTGACGAGCCTCGAGCGCGACCTGCGGATCTGAGCACGAGCGCCTACCGGCCGCTCACCTTCGGCAAGGGTGAGCCGTTGCGTGCGCGCGAGCGGGCACTGCGTGGCGGTGCTGGGTCCCTGGCCCTTGGCGCCTGCAGCTACTGCCGCAGTCGGCGGGCACGGCACTCCACGTTCTCGGGCCTGCTCGGTTCGGTCTGACAGTTCATTTCACTTTGACTTGCGGGGCTGCTGAGGTTCTCGCAGCCTGGATGCATGACCGAGGAGGTCCTGCCCGAGCGGGTCGTGGAGCTGGTGCCGGACAAGCTGTGGCAGCAGGTGCAGCCGCTGCTGCCCCAGCGCCCGCCGCGCCGGCACCGCTACCCGGGTCGGTTGCCGCGTGATGATCGCGCCGCGCTGGCCGGCATCGTGCACGTGCTGATCACCGGCTGCGCGTGGGGGCAGGTTCCCACCGAGCAGTTCGATTGCTCGGGGGTGACGTGCTGGCGCCGGCTGCGGGACTGGACCGAGGCCGGGGTGTGGCCGCGCCTGCACCAGGTGCTGCTGGAGGAGCTGCGCGCGGCGGGCAAGCTGGACCTGGAAACGGCGGTGGTGGACGGCTCGCACGTGCGTGCGCTCAAAGGGGGGCTCACACCGGTCCTTCACCGGTAGACCGCTCCCGCAAGGGGTCCAAGCACCACCTGCTCACCGATGCCGGTGGCGTCCCGCTGGTCGTGACCTTGACCGGCGGCAACCGCCACGATGTGACCCAGCTGCTGCCGCTCATCGACGCCTTCCCGATCGTGCGTGGTGTCCGCGGTCGTCCTCGCCTGCGCCCTCGCTACCTGTTCGCCGACCGCGGCTACGACTACGGCGTCTACCGCCGCGCCCTGCGCCAGCGCGGCATCGTGCCGCGCATCGCCCGCAGGGGCGTCGGGCACGGCTCGGGTCTGGGGCGCACCCGTTGGGTGGTGGAGCGCACCTTCGCTTGGCTGCACCAGTTCAAGCGGTTGCGCATTCGCTACGAGGTCAGAGCTGACCTGCACCTGGGATTGCTGCAGTTGGCGTGCGCGCTGATCTGTTACCGCAAGCTACCGCCGTCATAGTGAAACGAGTTGTGAACCACCTGCGGCTGGTTCAAGCCTGCTCGGGCGCTGCCGGGTCGGCTCGCGCGGTGAGCAGGCCGGCGCGCTGGGCGATCAGCAGCGCCTCGGTGCGGCTGGACGCGCCCAGGCGCTGGTAGGTGCGCGCCAGCAGGCGGTACGTCTCCCGCTCGGAGTAGCCGCTGCGTACGGCCACCTCGGACACCGAGGCGCCGTCGGAGAGCTGACGCAGCCAGGTGCGCTCGGCAGTGCTCAGCTGGGGGGTGGGCACGGCGGCAGCAGCCAGCTGCGCGCCCAGGGCGCGGGCCACGGCGGCGGGCAGGACGGTGAAGCCGCGCGCGGCGGCGTCGATGACGGCGATCAGCTCGGCCAGCGGGGCAGCGGTGCGGGCGATGCCGTGCGCGCCGGCGCGCAGGGCGCTGAGGTAGGCGCTGGGCTGGGCGGCGCGGTCGGGTTCGTCGAGCAGGACCACCAGCACCGCGCCGGCCTGGTGCAGGTGGGAGTGCGGGTGCTGGCTGTGGTGGCGCTGGATCAGCAGCGCGCAGGCGCGCGCGCTGCGCAGGTCGGTGAGCACCACCCGGGCGGTGCTGCGGGGGCCGGGTGCGCCCGCGCTGTCAGCGGTGCCGGGGGTGCCCGGGTGGGCATCCGGGTGGCTGCCCGGGTGGCTGTTCAGGTGGGTGGGCAGTTCGGCCGGGTCCTGCGCGCGCTGGACGTGCATGCCGTGCTCGTGCGCGGCGGCGGTGATGCCGTGGGTGAGCATCGGTGGCAGGGCGCACACCAGCACCGAGACCCCTCGCGCGGATCGGCGCGCGGGCGTGGCCGGATCGGGTGCGGGCGTTGTCGCTGGCTGAGCGGGCGCTGTTGCACCGGGAACTGCTGCACCGGGTGCTGGATGACCGGGAACTGCCGCGCCGGACACTGGATCACACAACGCTGCCGTCCGAGGTGGCCACCGGATCGGCCACCGGATCGGCCACCGGATCGGCGAACGGGTGCACCAGCTGCGCGGACACCGGACCCCCTGGCTGCCGTGCGCGGGATCAGCGCAGCCGGACGAGGTCGTGCCCGAGCCCCGTGGGTGCAGCCGGCCGCCCCATCGCGCTGCGCAGCCCCCCGCGACCGTGACGGAGCAGTCACCATCAATCACCCGTACGGCGGTTGTCAATCTCCTTGCGTGATCAATCACCTACGTCGTGTCAGCGCCCTTGGGGTGCTCGGGTGCGCGGTCCAGAGGAGCGTCGGTGCTGGGAGCGTGTTGCCTGGGGCTGCACCGGTTCACGTCGACGGTCGGTGCTGCCCCGCAACGGATGTCAGGCGGCGAGTCGCTGCTGCCGGCGCCGTGGCTCCGGTGGTCCGTGCAGAATCATCGCGTTGCGTGAACAATTGCAAACACAGAGTGTGGCAGCTTTCTGCCAAGCGCCCGGTGAGCGCGTGCTGTTCTCGTGTCCTCACGCCCCCGTGCCGGGGCGGTGCGGCCGGGGCGGTGCGGCCGAGGCGGTGCGGCCGGGCCCGGGGAGGGAGGGGACTCACCCCGGACCCGGCGCCGGCCACTCTGCCCGCGGTGGACCCTGCTGCGAAGAGGGAGCGGTGCAGATGGCAGGTCCGTGCACGACGTGCTTCGCCGGCGGGTGAGAGCTGGTGCACGGGGTGCAAAGCGCAAGGCGCCTGTGGTCCTCGGGTGCCCGTGGCTGGCGACACGGCGCGTGAGCAGGTGGCGGGCGCGGGTGGGAGTGCGGGTGCTCGCCGGTGCGGGTGCTCGTCGGTGCGGGCGCCGACGGCCCCGGCCCTCGACACGCCCGGGAGCCTCGCCAGGGTCTGGGCTTCGCAGGCCTGTAAGCCTCGAAAGGTTCTGTGCCGTTCGGCGCGTCCCGCGGGCGTGCACTTCTCGGCGTGGGCGTGGGCGTGGGTGTGGGCGTGGGCGTGGTGAGAGCGCTCGGCGCTCGCGGGTGTTGGTCGGCCGCGGTTCCGGGCAGGCGGGCGCCCTGCCCTCTCACCCCTGCCCAGCCGATCCAGCTCAGCTCAGGTCGCTTCTGCCTGCCCGGCCGGCGTGCTTGCTGCGGTACATCGCGGCATCGGCCTCGTGCCAGGCCGCTGCGAGGTCGCCACCGGATCGGCGCACCCCCAGCCCGGCGGAGGCGGCGATGCCGGCCGCGGCCAGCCCGGCGCGCAGGCGCGCCAGCTCCGCGCGCCCGCCGCGCTCGTCGCAGGCGATCAGCAGCACGGCGAACTCGTCCCCGCCCAGGCGCGCGATGAGGTCCCCGGCGCGGGCGTGCTCGCGCAGCTGGCGCGCGCACGCGCGCAGCAGCGCATCACCGGCGGCGTGCCCGCGGGTGTCGTTGACCTGCTTGAGCCCGTCCAGGTCGAGCACCACCACGCACGCGGGCTGCCCGTAGCGCTGGCAGCGCGCCTCCTCGCGCGTGAGGGACTGGTCCCACACCCGGCGGTTGGCCAGGTCCGTCAGGGCATCGACGCCGGCGGCGATCTGCGCGCGCTCGGTGCGCCGCTGCTGCTGGTGCGCCTGCAGCTCCAGGACCAGCACGGTGGCCAGCAGGCGTGCGCTCAGGTGCAGCTGGGGGTGCAGGTGCTGCAGCGCCGGTGGCTGCGCGCGGCCGTCCACGCCGCGCACGGTGCCCAGCAGTTCCCCCCGAACACCGCGCAGGGGCGCACCGGCGTAGGCGTGCACACCGGCTCGCGGACCGTCGGCGGCCTGGGCGTAGGCGCCCACCTGCGCGGTGTTCGGGGCGATGGAGGGTCCGCCCCCGGCCACCATCGCCTGGCACAGGGAGGACTGCCACGCCCGGGCCTGCCCGGGAGCGGCGTTCAAGGGGCCCCGGTGGCCGTGGGTGAGCAGCACGAGCTGCTCGTCGCCGACCACGCGGGTGATCATCCACAGCTGCAGGCCGCTGTCGGCGTGCAGCCGGGCCAGCGTGGCGCGCGCGGCGCTGAGGAAGTCCGGAAACGCGATGCCGTCACCACTGGCGGTATCGCGCTCTGCGGTGTTGTGCCCTGTACTTACGGCTTCCGTGCTGCCGGTACCGCTGTCGCTGGCGCTGCCGTCGCTGCTGTCACCGCCGCCGGTGGTACTGGCGCTCGCGGGGTGTCGGGGGTATCGGGGGTGGGGCTGCTCGTCCATGATCGCCCTTGGCTCGAAGCTGGTTCGAGCGTACTCAACCAGCGATGTCCTCCAGGTACTAGGCACACCTCCTGACGGGGTGCCGCCCACCGCCACCCACCGCCACCCACCGCCACCCATCGCCGCGAGCAGCGTCGGCACTGACCACCGCAGCTCGAGATTTGCCTGCGGCATTACGCGTGCCCGGCGTGCGCAGCGGCTCCCACTTGGGCACACCGCGCGCTAGCATCGCCGCCGTGCACAGCCCCTGCCCGTGCGCGATGAGGTGGCACGGGCGCCGTGCGGGAGCCGCGGCTGTTCTCCGGCGCACCAGGCACCGCCCTGGTGAGTGCGATCTGCTGAGCGGGCAGCGCCGAGCGCTGTCGGCACCTGCCGCAGCACGCACTGCGCTACCCACGCAGATGGGTGGAGCTACTGAGCAGATGCCGCTAGCGCGCGCCGCCACGCGAGTGGCTGCTGTTGCAGCGCTTGGCGGCCACGGGCAGGGGATGTCTGCACCGATCGGGTCACGGTGAGGACCACCGCAGCGCTGCACGGCGTCCTGGCGCTGGCCGAGGCCGGCTCGGAGCAGGCGGTCCTCGAGGTCCTGGTGGACCTGGCGGTGCGGCTGTGCGGCGCCGAGCACGGCGTGGCGCTGCTGCTGGGAGCGGAGGCGAGCGTGACGGCGCTGGCGCACGTGGGCATGCCCGGCGGTCACACCGAGAAGATGCCGCACCTGCCGCGCCCGATCGGCCTGATCGGGCACGTCCTGGGCGGTCGTACCGTGCGCACCGAGGACCTGCGCGCGCACCCGGCCGCGGTGGGCACCCCGTTCGGGCACTTCGCGATGAAGGCGCTGCTGGGGGTGCCGATCAGCGCGCGCGGACGGGTGCTGGGCGGGCTGTGGCTGACCAAGGGCCCGCAGGAGCCGGCGTTCAGCGCCGAGGACGAAGAACGCGCCGAGGCGCTCGCCCGGCACGCGGCGCTGGTGGTGGCCGCCTTGCGCCGGCGCGAGGCGGACCAGGCCCTGCTGGCCCACCTGGGCCAGCCCCACCCGCCGGGGCAGGAGAGCGCACACGCGCCCGGCGCCTCTGCGGCCGTGCGGCAGCTGGTCCACCGCGCCCGGCAGGTGGTCGGCGCCGAGGTCGTCTTCCTCGGCCGCATCCAGGGCGGGGAGCAGGTCTACACCGTCGTGGACAGCGCGACCGGCGCCCCGCTCTTGGCCCCGGTGACCGGCGCGCGAGGCGGCGCGAGCGACGTCGCCCACGCAGCCCGTGAGGTAGCAGGTGCTCCCGGCGTCCCACCCGGTACCGAGGTGCCGCGCATCCGCGAGGGCGCGAGCACCGATGCCGAGCAGAGCTACTGCTCCCGGCTGCTCAGCGGGCAGCTGCCGGCGGTGGTGCCCGACACCGCGGTGCACCCGCTGACCTCCACGCTGGCGATCACCACCGAGGCCGGCATCGGCGCCTACTGCGGGGTGCCCGTGCTGCTGCCGGACGGCACCGCGTGGGGCACCTTGTGCGGCGTGAACGGCCGGGCCGGCCAGGCCTGGAGCGCCCCGCAGGTCCAGGCCCTGCGCACCATCGCCACGCTGATCGGCCGCTCGGTGCACGACAGCCAGGCGCTGGCCGCGCAGCGCTCCGGTGAACTGAGCGCCTTCCAGGACCTGATCGACGGCAGTCGCCGGCGCACGGTGGTCCAGCCCATCATCGAGCTGAGCAGCGGTGCCACCTGCGGGTTCGAGGCCCTGTCGCGCTTCAGCGAGAGCACCGGGGCGTCCTACCGCCCCGACCTGGCCTTTGCCGACGCCGCCCGGCTGGGCGTGGTGCTGGCGCTGGAGCACGCGGCGCTGCTCTCGGCGCTGGCGCTGGTGCCGACCCTGCCCGCTGACACGTACCTGTCGGTCAACCTCTCCCCGCGCACCATCGTGCACCCGGGCACCTACGACCTCTTCCGCGGCCACCGCCTGGAGCGGGTGGTGGTGGAGATGACCGAGCACGAGCAGGTCCAGGACTACCCCGCGGTGCTCAACGCCCTGCAGGCGCTGCGCTCGCGCGGTGCCCGCCTGGCCATCGACGACACCGGCGCGGGCTTCGCCGGCTTGCAGCACCTGGCGCGCCTGCGCCCGGACATCGTCAAGCTGGACGTGTCCTTCGTGCGCGGCATCGACCGCGACGCCTCGCTGCGGGCGGTGGCGCGGGCGGTGGCCTCCTTCGCCGCGGAGGTGGGTGCCGCCCTGGTGGCCGAGGGCATCGAGACGGCGGCGGAGCTGGCGCAATTGCGCGCCCTGGGTGCCACCCACGGGCAGGGGTACCTGCTGGGTCGCCCGGTGGCGCCCGGTGCCGTGTTCGGCACCAGCAGCGCGAGCAGCGCGGCACGCGCATCCGGCCGTTGAGGTGAGCGCCCGCCGAACCGCCCGCGCGGTGGTCCGCGCAGGTTCCCCGGCTCCTCTGTGCGGCAGTCCCCCTGAGGGACTGCGGCAGGACGCTGCTGTTGGGGTGCGCGTGGCGCAGTGTGTGCACCGCACCGCTGCTGCGTCTTCGCTCTGAAACCCGCTGGCTGAGCACGGCACGGCACGGCCCGGCACTTGAGCAAAGTGCCGACGGGCCAGCACTGCTCGAGGAGCGCTTCACGGCCCGGGGACTGATCACCAGCGCAAGGGTGCGCCTGAGCTCATGCCCCCACCGTCCACAGCGCCGATGATCAGCACGCGACGCACGTGCACCCTCTCCGGTGCCGCCACCGTCTTCGCGGTCGGTCCCTCGCCCTGCCTCAACGCTCGCTGGACGACCTCGGCGTCCAGCTCGGTGGTAGGGGCGGGTGATCGCGGCGGCGGTGGATGACCTCCTGGCCTGAGAAGGCTTCGAGTGCAGTGAGGTCCTGAATCGCCCCGGCTTCAGTGGTGGGGCGGGTGGTGGACATCGCCTCCTGGCGCGGGGCGGTGGTGATGCTGAACACCTGGTACGCCGGGTGCGCTCCGTGCCAGGCCGAGGCGCCGGTGCTGTAGAGGGTGGCTGAGCGCTACGCCGCCACCGCCGGCATCCCTGGCACTGCCGGCGCCACCGCCCCCGCCGGGTCGGCCGATGCGCAGGTGGAGGTGCAGCCCGGTGAAGGGACCGGTGGGCGCCTGGGTGTGCAGGTGGTGGGGGTGAACGTGCGTCAGGACTCCGCGGCGCGGGTGCGCGCCTTCCAGGAGCGCTACGGGCTCAGCTACCCCAGCATCGACGATGCGGACGGGTCGGTGCTGCTGGGCCTGCGCGGGGTGGTGCCGGCCGCGACCCCGACCACGCTGGTGCTGGACGTGCAGGGGCGGGTGGCGGCCGGCGTGGCCGGGGAGGTGGACGCCTCCACCTTGGAGGGGCTGGTCGAGGACGTGCTGGCCGAGAGCGTGCCGACCGGGAGCACGGCGGGTGCGGTGGTGTCCTCGCCCGTAGCGGTGCCCTCGCCGGGTGCGGGCGGGTAGAGCAGCGGGCAGGGGCGGCGCGCGGTGGCCCGAGCGCGCAGCGCCAGCTCGCGCGCAGGGCGCGTCGGGCGCGCGGGAACAGGCTTTCGTCGTGCCGCTGGCCCAGGTGCAGCGCCAGGTGCTCGGGGCTGATTGTGAGCGGGCAGGCCATGGGAGCTGGTGCGCGTTGCGGTGGCGGACCGGTGTCGCTGGATTCTGCGGCAGACCCGTAGTTCCGGCGGCCGCACGGTGCGGGAGCGTCGCTGCCGGTGCGGCGGGGGCTGCCACCGCCGCAGGCACCGGACAGCCGGGTGGTCGGGTGGCCGGGTGGCCGGGTGTGATCGGGCCCGGTCAGGGCCCGGTGGGGGCGTGCGCTCAGTCGTGGTGGTGCTCGTGGTGGGGCTCGGGCGTGGCCGATCGCCGTCGTTGCCGCCGCTGCCGTCGCCGCGGGTGCTGATGCTGTTCACCACCACCCTCGCGCTGGGTTCCAGGTGGGCTCGCAGGAACGCGGTGAGCTGCTGCCCGCCGACCTCGCGCGCGCTGAGGGCGCAGAGGCGCTCGGTGCTGGTGTAGCCGCCCGCACTGTCAAGGCCCGGGTTCGGTAGAGGGCGTCAAGCAACGCTCAGCCGGTGATCATCATGGGGTGGTCGGCGAAGCGGGCTTCGTACTCGGCAGGCGGGACCATCCCGAGCTCGCCGTGCAGGCGGCGGTGGTTGTACCAGTCCACGTTCCCCCACTTCGTGGGAGGTGCCCCCATCCGCCACCGCGATCTCCACGTCGTCGATGCCTCGCCAGGGACCCTCGCGACCGGGCAGGTGGGGGTTGCGGATGCACTCGGCCTTGAAGAGGGAGTTGAACGCCTCCGCCATCGCGTTATCGTAGGGATCGCCGGTGGATCCCACTGAGGCGACCGCGCCTTCGGCTGCCAGGCGCTCGCCGTAGCGAACCGCGACGTACTGAACTCCTTTGTCGCTGTGGTGCGTCAACCCCCTCAGGTCCACGCCCTCACGCCGGCGGGCCCAGAACGCCATCTGCAGCGCATCCAGAGCCAGTTCGGTGCGCAGGTGGGTGGCGACCTGCCAGCCCACCACGCGTCGGGTGCAGACATCGGTGACGAACGCGACGTACACCCAGCCCGAACACGTGCGGACGTAGGTGATGTCGGCGACCCAGAGGCGGTCCGGGCGTTCGGCGCTGAACCTGCGCTGCACCAGGTCCGGCCGGTGATCGGGCGGAGCCGCAACCGTGGTCCGCGGAGGCTTGCCGCTGCGGCGCAGCCCGTGCAGCCCAGCTGAGCACATCAACCTCTCCACGGTGCACCGCGCGATGCGGGTCGGCTCCTCGCCTGGATCAGCGCGCTGGGCGCGGCGGTGGTTGATCGCGGCGTGCAGCTTCCTGGACCCGTACACGCGCAGGTTCTGGGCTGGGGGTACCACCCGCGTGCGGGGGGAGCACCTCGTCGATCTCGACCAGGGCGGCTCGGTCGCTGAGCGCACGGGCCGAGCGAGGACGACAGCGGGCGGCGTAGTAGGTGCTGGGGGCGATCTGCAGCTCACGGCAGATCGGCTCGACTCCCAGCTCCTGCTTGTTGCTGTCGATGAACTCGACGCTCAGCGCGATGGGCGGTCGAGCTCCGCCGCGAAGAAAGCCGACGCGCGACGCAAGATTTCGTTGGCTGGACGAAGCTCACGCACTTCCTTCTCCAGCTCTGCCAGCCGCTGCGCGTCGGACGTCGTGGTGCCGGGCCGGTCGCCGGATGGGGGTACCTCCCGCGTGCGGGGGACGACCTCGGCCTGGGCGACGCAGTTGCGCAGGGTCTCGGCGTTGATGCCGAGCTGGCCGGCGATCCGCTTGACCGCGCCGGTTCTGGTGGCCGGGTCGCGGCGGGCCTCGAGTGCCAGGCGGATCGCGCGCTCACGCAGCTCGTCGGGATACTTCCTGGGTGCTGCCATGGAGGCCATCATCCTCTCGGAGGCGTCGGTTGCAGGTCTCCATCAGACCCTGGCTCTGACACACCGCGAAGCGCGGTGCCGATCGGGGCGCGGGTGCCGTCGGGCAGGGTCAGGGTGGACGTTGCCTCGTCCCAGGTGGTGCCGTGCGGCCAGAGGGCGGGGTGGGTGCCGATGCTCAGGCAGCCGTGGCGCTGGCCCTGTTCGCCGTGCACCGAGGCGGTGGCGCTGGTGGTGCGGGTGGTGTGCCAGGTCAGCAGGGGCCCGTGCACGGACCAGGACGCGGTGGGCCTGGCGGGTGCGGTGCCCGGGGCGCTGCCCGGGTCACTGCGCGGGTCATTGCCCGGTGCGCTGATCGGGCCACTGTCCGGCGCTGGGGGCACCGGCTGCGCTCGTGGCGGCAGGACCGGATCGCCCAGTTCAACTGGATCGCCCGGATCGCCTCCGCCCGGGACACCGGGCCACGGACGAATCATTAGCGTCAGCACGCCCACGGCCAGGCTCAGCACCAGAAGGACGCGGGTGCCGCCGTGCGTAATGCGCATCCGTGTACTTGCCCAGCGGTGAGAGCTGCAGCGGTGGGACCTTCGTTCTGGCTGTCCGCGCGTTCGCGGTGGCGTCGATGAGCGCGACTACCGGCCGTGGTGACCGGCCCGGTGGGCGGCTGTGCTGAGCGGGCGTGGTGCTCGCTGCTTGTGCTCGGCGGGCGGCCTGGAGCTGGGTGAGTCGCAGGACCGCCCGCCGACGCTGCATCCAAGTGCAGAGCAGCAGCTGCTGGCGGCGCCACCCGGGGCCAAGCGGATCGATCCGGACCCTTTCGGTGCGCGGCTCGACGCCGCGGTCGTACCGCTGGGGCAGCGTTGCAGCCGTGCTGCTGGTTGCCGCAGACCGCTGGGCCTTGGGCGAGGTCATACCGGCGCCCGGCGAGGAGGCGCGCGGCGAGGAGGTGCCTTGGCAGGGGGATGGACCGAGCGGTGCAGCCCGCACGCCGCCGAGGTGCCGCGGTACCGGACCAGTGCGCGGGCCGGTGCGCGGGCCGGTGCGCGGGCCGGTGCGCGGGCCGGTGCGCGGACCAGTACCCGGCGCAGTGCCCGGGTCAGTGCCCGGGTCAGTGCACCGGGCAGCACCGGGCAGGTCGAGCGTCAGCTGATCCGCTGGGCCAGGGAGACGATGATGCCCTCCGGTCCGCGCACGTACGCCATCCGCCAGGTGCCCTGGTGCTCACCCACGCCGCCGACCAGGCCGTAGCCGTCCACGGCCAGCCGCTGCACGAGCGCGTCGAGGTCGTCGACCTCGAAGGCCACGTTGCGCAGGCCCAGTTCGGTGGCCATCGCGGTGGGCGATCCGACCTGGTGATCGGGCCGCACGAAGCTGGACAGCTCCAGCAGGGTGCCGCCCTGGGGTGCGGCGAGCACGACGATGCGGGTGCGTGAGCCGGGGACGCCGATGACGGTGTCCAGGAAGTCGCCCTGGACGTCCATCGGACCACCCTGCACCTGCAGGCCCAGGGTGAGGAAGAAGGAGGTGACGCGCTCGAGGTCGGCGACGGTGATGCCGACGTGGTCGAAGCGCTGGATCGCTGGCACGGGGGGTCCTCTCCGGTGCTCATGGTGTGCTCGGCGTGCCGGGTGCTCGTGGTGTGCTTCTCGTGCCGGCCCGCGCGGCCGGCTGTCACCGCCGACCGTCACCGACGACCGTCACCAGTGGTGATCGGTGGCGGTTGAGGGTGTTCGGCGCCGCTCAGCCGTCGTGGGCGTCCTGCCGGTGGACCGGATCGGTGCCGTCGGGGTCGCTGACGTCGAACACCGCCGGCACGCCCTGCCAGTGCAGCACCGCCTCGTCGTGCAGCACCACCCCGGCGTACGCGCCAGGTGGGCGTGCGCGGCACCGGCGTCGGGTGTGCCCAGCCGCACCGCCATCGGCAGCGGGTTGCCGGTGGGCAGCAGCACCAGGCGGGCCTGCGAGCCGGGTGACCACCTCGAGCTCCGGACCCCTGGCTGCACCTGCTCGTCGCGGCGCACGCGGCGCGCGTGGCAGCCGAGCACACCGGTGCAGCAGGCCGGTGCCGCGTCCTGGTCGGTCACCGGCAGCGCCGTGCTGAGCACCCTGGTCGTCATCGTCATGTCAGCTCAGACAGCCGGGGAAGCAGAAGTCACCGGTGGGGCAGCGCGGTGCTCGGTGACGGTCTGGACGTCCCGCCGGGGTGCCGGGGTGTTCAACCGCGTGCTGCTTCCCACCGTGAGCAGTTGCCATCGACGTGGCGAGCGCCACTGCGCCGGGTGAGCATCGCGGTGTGGGAGCCGACCGCGCGGAGATCGTCGCCGTCTACGAGCGCTACCTGGCGTGCTGCAACGAGCACCGCTTGGAGGACCTGGGCGACTTCGTCGCCGAGCACGTCAGCGGCTCCGGTCCCGTGGACGGGCTGGCCGCCTACGTCGAGGGCGTGCGGGCCGTGGTCGTGGGTTTCCCCGACTGGCGCTGGCAGCTGCAGCACCTGCTCGTGCAGGACGACACGATCGCGGCGCGGTTGATCGGGCGGGGCACGCACACCGGGCCCTTCAGCGGCACCGCGCCCACCGGGCGCTGGATCAGCGTGCAGGAGCTGGTGGTGTACCGGATCGCCGAGGGCAGGATCGTGCAGTGCTGGGGGGACCTCTTCCCCGTGGTGCGCGACGCCCTGAGGAGCCCTGCGGAGGCGACCTGACCCGAGCGCTCTGCTCGTGGTCGAGTGCTGCTCGCCTCGCCTCGAGCGCCGGTCGCGGCTGCCGCCTGTGCGTCGGTGGCCTATCGGCTTGGGTGCCGGGGTGCCGGGGTGCCGGGGTGCCGGGGTGCCGGGGTGTCAGTGGATCGTGAGATGTGGCGGTGCCCGCCGCAACACGGTGAGGGTGGCCCGTGCGGATACGCTGCCTTAGTGAGCCCCGCCGCCAAGTCCTCGCTGCGCGCACTGGGCTCGATCGAGCTGCAGACGCGCCGTGAGCTCATCCACGCCCGCCTGCGCCAGGCGATCAGCGCCGGCGACCTGGCCCCGGGCACCCACCTGGCGGAGGTGGACCTCAGCGAGGCGCTCGGCGTCAGCCGCGGCACGCTGCGCGAGGCGCTGCGCCAGCTGCAGCAGGAGGGCCTGCTGGTGCCCGACGCGCGCGGGCGGCTGTCGGTGCGCGTGGTCAGCGAGCGCGAGGTGGAGGAGATCTTCGCCGTCCGGCACGCGCTGGAGAGCCTGGCGCTGGAGCTGATCTGCGCGCGCGAGGACCGCGCCGCGGTGGTGGCCCAGGTGCGCGCGCAGCTGGAGAGCCTGCGCGAGGCGGAGGGCGACTTCACCGCCCAGCTGGACGCGGACCTGGCCTTCCACGAGCGCGTGTGCGAGCTGAGCGGCAACGCCACGCTGCTGCACAGCTGGCGCTCGGTCAGCGGCCTGGCTCGCGCGGCGATCACGGCGGCCGGGCCGCAGACGGCGCTGCACAACATGGCCTACCAGCGCCACGCGCCGATCGCGGACTACCTGCAGGCCGGCGATGCCGCCGGCGGGCGCGAGTTCCTGCGCACCCACATGCACGACGCCGCCCGGCGCATCGAGCAGCGCATGCGCCAGCGCGCTGAGCCCGCCACGCGCTGAGCCCGCCACGCGCTGAGCCTGCCGTCGGCTGAGCCCGAGCGCCGGCTGGTGGGCGGGTGGTGCGGTGCGTGGCCGCGTGAAGCCTGCGGCAGGTCACGCGACGACCCACTCAGACGACCCGCTCACGTGACCGCGAGCACACCTGCTCACGCGATCGCTCGATCACCCGCTGCTCGGACCACCCGGTCCCGGCCCTGGCCGCCCGTGCCCTCAACCGGCGGGCTTGACACGCCTGTGTGACCTCGTGCCACAGTACCGCTGTCCTACTGTCAACAGTAAGACAGCACGGTCCAGTGCGGGACCGTCCACCGTCGAAGGAGATGGCAGTGAGCACAGGCAACGCCCGGGTCCTGGGGACCGAGCACAAGAAGCGCGTGGCCATCGGCAGCGCCGTGGGCACCACCGTGGAGAACTACGACTTCATCGGCTACGGCACCGCCGCCGCGCTGTACTTCGGCGACGCGTTCTTCCCCGACAGCGACCCCACCACCGCGCTGCTGCTCTCCTTCGGCACCCTGGGCATCGGATTCGCCGCCCGCCCGCTGGGCGGCATCATCGGCGGCTACCTCGGCGACAAGATCGGCCGCCGGCCCGTCCTGATCGCCTCGCTGCTCATCATGGGCGTGTCCACCGTGCTCATCGGCGCCCTGCCCACCTACGAGACCGTGGGCATCCTGGCCCCGATCCTGCTGGTCACCGTGCGCGTCGTCCAGGGCCTGGCCTTCGGCGCGGAGTGGGGCGGGGCGATCCTGATGACCTACGAGCACGCCCCCTGGAGGAGCAAGGGCGCCTACACCGCCATCCCGCAGGCCGGCTTCCCCCTGGGCCTGCTGCTGGCCAACCTCGCCTTCCTGGCCAGCGCGAGCCTGCCCGGCAACTGGGCCTGGCGCGTGCCGTTCCTGCTCAGCTCCATCCTCATCGGGGCGGGGATGTACATCCGCCTGAAGGTCGAGGAGTCCCCGGACTTCGAGGACGCCAAGCACAGCGGGCAGCTGGTGAAGAACCCGCTGGTGCAGGTCGTGCGCCAGGACTGGCGCAACCTGGTGCGCGCCTTCGGCCTGCGCATCGCCGAGACCGCCGGCTACGCGGTCTCCATCTCCTTCGTGACCTCTTACGTGCACGACAACGACCTGGCCGAGCGCCCGCAGACCATCCTGGCGATCGTCGTCGCCGCCCTGATCGGCTTCCCCGCCACGCTGCTGTGGGGCCGCCTGACCGACCGCATCGGCCGCAAGCCGGTGTACGCCTTCGGCACCACGCTGATGCTCCTGTTCGGCATCCCGATGTTCCTCATGCTCAACACCGGCCGGTTCGGCCTCATCATCGCGGTGTTCGTCATCGCCTTCGTGCTCTGCCAGAACTCCCTGGCCGGTGCGCAGGGCGCGTGGTTCGCCGAGCTGTTCTCTACCGCCACGCGCTCCTCGGGCGCCTCGCTGGCCTACCAGCTGGCCGCGGTGGTCTCCGGGTTCACCGCCTTCTGGGCCGTGGCGCTGCACGAGGCCTACGGCTGGATGGGCCCGGCGGTGCTGTTCATGGTCTACGGCGCCATCGGCCTGGCCGCCACGGTGCTCACGCCGGAGACCCACGGCACCGCCCGCCGCGCCGAGGTCGAGCGCGTCGCCGCCGCCTCCACCGCGGTCCCCGCGCTGTGAGGCAGCGCCCGCCGCTCTGACGCACCACCTCCTGTCCTCGCGCACCACCCGCTGTTCTCGCGCACCACCCGCACCCCACCCCGGCCCCAGAAGAGGATCGACATGAGCTACCAGACCGGCATCGGCCAGCGCACCGCCGTGGTCACCGGCGCGGCCTCCCCGCGCGGCATCGGCTTCGCCACCGCCCACCGCTTCGCCGCCGAGGGCTGGGCCGTGGCCCTGCTCGACGTCGACGCCGCCGGCGCGGAAGCGGCCGCCGACAAGATCGCCAGCGAGTTCGGCACCCCCGCCCTCGGCCTGGGCGCCGACGTCACCGACGCCGACTCCCTGGCCCGCTGCGTGCACGCCATCGCCGCCTCGCAGCTGCCCGTGGTGGGTGCGCTGGCCAACATCGCCGGCGTCGCCTCCCCGGTGCCGTTCCTGGAGGTGGACATCGCGGAGTGGAACCGCGTGATCGGCGTGAACCTCACCGGGACCTTCCTGGCCTGCCAGGCCTTCCTGCCGCAGATGATCGACGGCGGCTACGGGCGCATCGTGAACATGTCCTCCGTCTCCGCCCAGCAGGGCGGGGGAGTGTTCTCCAAGACCCCCTACTCCGCGGCCAAGGCCGGGGTGCTGGGCCTGACGCGCTCGCTGGCGCGGGAGGTGGCCCCGCACGGCATCACCGTCAACGCCCTCAGCCCCGGCGTGGTGGACACCGACATCCGCGCCGGCGCCACCGACGCGGCCAACGAGGCGCGCCTGGCCGCGGCGGTGCCGCTGGGCCGGCAGGGCACCCCCGAGGACATGGCCGCCCTGATCGTCTTCCTGAGCAGCAAGGACGCCGCCTACCTGACGGGCACCACGCAGAACATCAACGGCGGCTCCTACATCGCCTGAGCGGCCCGCCCCACCCACCTGCACGAGCGTTCCGGACGGAGCACCCATGAACGAGACGACCTCGGCGGTAGCAGCGGCACCGGCGGCACCGGCGCTGAGCATGAGCACCCCCGAGCAGGGGGCGGCCCGGCGCGTGGGCATCTCCACCATCACCTTCCGCTTCCGCCCCCTGCACGAGGCGCTGGCCCTGATCGCGGCCACGGGTGCGGTGGAGGTGGACCTGGGCGCCATCCCGGCCGTGACCGACCACGTGCCGGTGCCCTTCACCGGCGATGCGCAGGCCTACCTCGCCGCCCTGGCGCGGCACGGCCTGCGCGCCGGGGCGGTCAACGCCGACGTCGGCCCGCTGAACGACCCCGCGCTGGGCCAGGCGGCGCTGACGGCCACGGTGCGCCCGCTGGTGGCGCTGGCCGCGGCGACCGGCGGCGCGCTGATCGTGCCCTGCGGCGGCCCGTCGTGGCAGGCGTACGTGGACGAGGAGGTGGACCTGGACCGCACCGTGGCCAACCTGCGCCTGATCTCGCGCCTGTGCGCGCAGCAGGGGGTGCGCCTGCTGGTGGAGGTGCTGCACCACCGCCGCTGGGTGCACGACGTGGCCCGCGCCGACCGCGTCCTGCAGGCCCTGGGCCCGCAGGAGATCGGTCTGCTGCTGGACACCTCGCACGTGGTCGCCTCCGGTGACGACGTGGTCGCCTGGGCGGCGCGGCAGGTCCACCGCGTGGAGCGGGTGCACCTGCGCGATGCGGTGCCCGGCGACCTCAACCTCGGCATCGGGCGCGGGCGGGTGGACTTCCGCGGCGTGCTCACCGCGCTGGAGGCCGGCGGCTTCAGCGGCACCTACGTGCTGGAGCTGGAGACCCACGACATCGCGGAGGAGGAGCGCGAGGCCGACGCGCAGCGCTCCTTCGACGAGGTCGTCGCCCTGCTGGCCGAGGTCGCCCCGGGCTGAGCGAGGCCCTGACCCCACCCGCGCCCGCACGGCACCGCGACGAGCGCGGGTGCAGACCTGGAGCCCGGTGAGGGCGAGGGCGTGGGGTGAGGGCGTGGGGTGAGGGCGTGGGGGCGCTCTCGTACGATCGAAGCTCCCGCCCCGGAGGTCCGCATGTCGCTCGAGCAGCTGTCCAGCCTGGATCGCAGCACGCTGCGCGAGCGGGCGCTGGCCGCGCTGCGCTCGGCGGTGACCTCCGGGCAGTACCGCCCCGGTGACCACCTGGGTGAGGTGGACCTGGCCGAACGGCTCGGTGTCAGCCGCGGGACCGTCCGCGAGGCGCTGCGCCACCTGCAGCAGGAGGGGCTGGTCAGCCCCGGCGCGCGGGGGATGCTGCGCGTGCGGGCGCTGTCGGTGACCGAGGTCGCCGAGCTGTTCCGCGTGCGCGCAGCGCTCGAGGGCCTGGCCGTCGCGGAGATCATCGCCCGGCCCGACCGGCAGGTGGCGGTGCAGCAGCTGCGCGCGGCGCTGGCCGCGCTGGCCGGTGCCGGCGACGACTTCGGCACCCGGCTGCGGGCGGACCTGGGTTTCCACCTGCTGCTGTGCCAGCTCTCGGGCAACTCGATGCTCGTGGACAGCTGGCGCCACCTCGAAGGACGCATGCAGGTGACGGTGATGAGCCTGGACCCGCCCAGCTGGGGCGCGATGACCTCCGAGGACCGGCACGCCCCCATCGTCGACGCCCTCGAGCGCGCAGACGTCAGCGCCGCCGTCGCCGTGGTGCACGAGCACATGCGGCGCGCTGCCGAGCAGTACGCCGACGTGCACTCCCGCTGACCCCTGCTCCCGCTGACCCCTGCTCCCGCTGACCCCTGCTCCCGCTGACCCCTGCTCCCCCTGGTCCGTCCTCCCGCCGAGCTGTCCGCGGCCGACGCCCGCGCCGGTGGCGCCCGCTACCGGCCGGCGGGCGCGGGGTGGCCAAGCGCGGGGTGGTGGAGCGCGATCCCCTGGAGGTGAGGGGTCGGCGCCGTTGACAGCCCGAGGCGGGTCCCGCATCATCAACTGATGTTGAGTGTTAACACTCGACATTGCGACCGCAGGATCGATCGATGGAGATCACCATGACGGAACAGCACGCGCCGGCCGCAGGCGCCGACCGCTCGGGCAGCGCCCGGCACCCCGTGCAGGGCACCGAGGCGCGAAAGCGCGTCGCGGTCGGCTCCTCGATCGGGGCGACGATCGAGACCTACGACTTCATCGGCTTCGGCACCGCCGCGGCGCTGTACTTCAACGACGCCTTCTTCCCCTCCAGCGATCCGCTCTCGGGCACCCTGCTCTCCTTCGCCACCTTGGGCATCGGCTTCGCGGTGCGCCCGCTGGGGGGCGTGGTGGGCGGGTACTTGGGCGATCGCATCGGGCGCAAACCCGTCCTGGTCGCCTCCTTGCTGCTGATGGGCATCGCCACCGTCTGCATCGGCCTGCTGCCCACCTACGCGCAGGTGGGCGTGTGGGCCGGCGTGCTGCTGGTCGCCGTGCGCATCGTGCAGGGCCTGGCGTTCGGGGCCGAGTGGGGCGGGGCGATCCTGATGACCTTCGAGCACGCCCCCTGGCGAAGGAAGGGCCTGTACACCGGCATCACCCAGGCCGGCTTCCCGCTGGGGCTGCTGCTGGCCAACGCCGCCTTCCTGCTCAGCGTGCCCCTGCCCGGCTCCTGGGCCTGGCGGGTGCCGTTCCTGCTCAGCGCGGTGCTGATCGTCGTGGGCATCGTCATCCGCCTGAAGGTCGAGGAGTCCCCGGAGTTCACCGAGCTGAAGGAGGAGGGGCAGGTCGCCAAGAACCCCCTCAAGGACGTGCTGCGCGAGGACTGGCGCAACGTGGTGCGCGCCTTCTTCCTGCGCGTGGCCGAGACGGCCGGCTACGCGGTCTCGGTGACCTTCGTGCTGACCTACCTCAGCCGCGAGGAGCTCGCCGACCGCACGCTGAGCCTGACCGCCCTGATGACCGCCGCCGCCCTGGGCATCATCGCCACCACCGCCTGGGGCGCGCTGACCGACCGCGTCGGGCGCCGCCCGGTCTACCTGCTCGGCACCGCCATCACGCTGCTGTGGGGCGTCCCGCTGTTCCTGCTGCTCAACACCGGCGCCGCCGTGGCGATCGTGCTGGCCTTCGTCGTCAGCTACGCCGTGTGCCAGAACTGCCTCGCCGGTGTGCAGGGTGCCTGGTTCTCCGAGCTGTTCGCCACGCGCACCCGCACCTCCGGCGCCTCGCTGGCGTACCAGCTCTCCGCGGTCGTCTCCGGCTTCACCCCCCTGATCGTCACCGCGCTGTACGCCTCCACCGGCTGGGTCGGACCCGCGCTGCTGTTCAGCGCCTACGGCCTGTGCGGGCTGCTGGCGGCCCTGCTCACCCGCGAGACGTGGGGGCCGGCCCAGCGCGAGCACGCCGCCGCCGCCGAGGCCGGCGCCCGGGCCGCCGCCCGCGCCGGCTCGCGCGTGTGAACGCCGGCGAGCACCCGGGCAGCACCCGCGCAGCACCCGGGAGGCACCTGCGCGCCGGTGCCCGCCCGCCCGGGTCACCGACCCCCCACGCTTTCCGCACCACCGAAGGAGAAGCATGAGCACCACGCACCAGGCGCCACCGCGCCCCGGCACGCGCCCCGGCACCGAGCAGACCGCTCGTGTCGAGCGGCTGCAGCAGGCGGCGCACCGCATCCGCCGCCACGCCCTGGACATGGGGCAGGTGCAGGGGCAGGGCTACATCGGGCAGGCCCTGGGCATCGCCGACGTCCTGGCGGTCGCCTACCGCGACCAGCTGCGCCACCGCCCCGAGGAGCCGCACTGGCCCGGGCGCGACCGCTTCCTGCTTTCCATCGGCCACTACGCCATCGCCCTGTACGCCGCGCTCGCCGAGGCCGGGACCATCGACGTCAGCGAGCTGGAGACCTACGGCTCCGACGACTCCCGACTGCCGATGTCCGCGATGGCCTCGTACACCCCCGGCATGGAGATCTCCGGCGGCTCCCTGGGCCACGGCCTGGGCGTGGCCACCGGCATGGCGCTGGGCCTGCGCCTGCAGGGCAACCCCGCCCGGGTGTTCAACCTCCTCTCCGACGGCGAGCTGGACGAGGGCTCCACCTGGGAGGCGGCGATGTCCTGCGCCCACCACGGCCTGGACAACGTCACCGCCATCGTCGACGTCAACGCCCTGCAGGCCGACGGCCCCACCGCCGGGGTGCTGCGCACCGAACCCGTCACCGACAAGTGGCGCGCCTTCGGCTGGCACGTGCTGCGCGTGGACGGCAACGACGTCGGTGCCCTCATCGACGCCTTCGACGAGCTGGCCGCCCACCGCGGCTCGCCCAAGGTGCTCATCTGCGACACCCGCGTCGGGCGCGGGGTGCCCATGTTCGAGCAGCGCGAGAAGGCGCACTTCCTGCGCGTGGAGGAGCACGAGTGGGACCTGGCCCGAACCCAGCTGGACGAAGGGAGGGCGTCGTGAGCGCCACCACCACGGGCAAGCCCGCCCTGAAGACCTCGGCGATGATCGCCTCGTTCGCCGACCCCGGTCAGCGCACCACCAGCGCCCCCTTCGGGCACGCCCTGGCGCGCCTGGCCGAGCAGCGCCCCGAGATCGTCGGCCTGTCGGCCGACCTGGCCAAGTACACCGACATGCACGTCTTCCGCGATGCCCACCCGCAGCGCTTCTTCCAGATGGGCATGGCCGAGCAGACGATGCTGGGCGCCGCCGCCGGCATGGCCGAGGTGGGCCTGGTGCCCTTCGCCTCGACGTACTCCGTCTTCGCCACCCGCCGCGCCTACGACTTCCTGTGCCTGGACATCGCCGAGCCGAACCTGAACGTCAACGTCGTCGGCGCCCTGCCGGGGCTGACCACCGGCTACGGCCCCAGCCACCAGGCCACCGAGGACCTGGCGATCCTGCGCGGCTGCCCCAACCTGACGATCGTGGACCCCTGCGACTCCCTCGACATCGAGCAGGCCGTGCCCCAGCTCGCCGACCACCCCGGCCCGACCTACCTGCGGCTGCTGCGCGGCAAGGTGCCCACCGTCCTGGACGAGTACGACTACCGCTTCGAGCTGGGCAGGGCCGCCGAGCTGCGCACCGGGCGCGACGTCGTGCTGATCTCCACCGGCCTGATGACGATGCGCGCCCTGCAGGCAGCCCAGCGCCTGGAGGCCGACCACGTCGACGTCGCCGTGCTGCACGTGCCCACCGTCAAGCCGCTGGACCGCGAGGCGATCCTGGCCGCCGCGGGCACCGACCGCCTGCTGGTGACGCTGGAGAACCACACCGTCGTCGGTGGCCTGGCCGAGGCGGTCGCCTCCACCCTCGCCTTCGCCGGGGTGGGCACCCGCGTGGTGCCGATCGCGCTGCCCGATCAGTTCCTCGCCGCCGGCGCGCTGCCCACCCTGCACCAGCGCTACGGGTTGTCGACGGACGCCGTGGTCCAGCGCGTGCGCGCCGAGCTCGGCGGGCGCCCGCGCCCGACGACGCCGGCCGCTGCGCAGCCCAGCACCCCGCCCACCGCCTGACCCACCCCTGACCCACCCCTGAGCCGTCCCACGACCCGCCTCGTGTCCCTGGAGGACCCCGTGACCGTTTCGGACAAGACCGCCGTCGTCACCGGCGGAGGATCCGTGCGCGGCATCGGCCGCGCCACCGCCCACGCCCTGGCGAGCTCGGGGTGGAACGTGGCCGTGCTCGACCTGGACGAGGCGGCCGCCAAGGACGCCGCCCACGAGGTCGGCGAGCGCACCGGCGTGCGCACCGCCGGCATCGCCTGCGACGTCACCGAGGAGTCCTCCGTCGAGGCGGCCCTGGCCGTGCTGGCCGGTGCCCTGCCCCCGGTCGGCGCGCTGGTCAACAACGCCGGCATCACCTCCCCGGTGCCGTTCCTGGAAGTCAGCGGCGAGCAGTGGGACCGCGTCTTCGCCGTCAACGTGCGCGGTGCCTACAACATCACCCGCGCCCTGGTGCCCGGCATGGCCGAGCGCGGCTTCGGTCGCGTGGTGTTCTTGTCCTCCGTCTCCGCCGAGCGCGGCGGCGGCGTCTTCGGCGGCGTGGCGTACTCGGCGGCCAAGGCCGCCCAGCTCGGCTTCGCCCGGGCCCTGGCCCGCGAGGTCGGCCCGCACGGCGTCACCGTCAACTCCGTGGCCCCGGGCCTGATCGACACCGACATCACCGCCGGCAAGCTGACCGGCGAGCGCGAGCAGGAGCTGCTCGCCGCGGTGCCGGTCGGGCGCAAGGGGCGCACCCGCGACGTGGCCGACCTCATCGCCTACCTGTGCCGGGAGGAGACCTCCTACGTCACCGGTGCCACGTACGACATCAACGGCGGTTCCCACATCCACTGAGCCCGGACCCGGCCCCGGATCCGGGCGCCGGTGCGGCCGCGCGCCGGGATCGCCCCGAGCCCGACCGACCGATGGAGGAGATGCCCGTGTTCCGCAAGGTCCTGGTCGCCAACCGCGGGGAGATCGCCGTGCGCGGTTTCCGGGCCGCCTACGAGCTGGGCGCGCGCACCGTGGCGGTCTTCGCCCACGAGGACCGAAACTCCATCCACCGCTCCAAGGCCGATGAGTCCTACCTCATCGGCCAGCGCGGGCACCCGGTGCGCGCCTACCTCGACGTCGCCGAGGTCGTCCGCGTCGCGCGCGAGTCCGGCGCGGACGCCGTCTACCCCGGGTACGGGTTCCTCTCGGAGAACCCGCAGCTGGCGCGCGCCTGCGAGGCGGCGGGCATCGCGTTCGTCGGCCCGCCGCCTGGGGTGCTGGAGCTGGCCGGCAACAAGGTCTGCGCGGTGGCCGCCGCCCGTGCCGCGGGCATCGCCACGCTGGAGTCCAGCGACCCCTCGGCCGACCGCGAGGAGCTGATCGCCGCCGCCGGGCAGGTCGGTTTCCCGGTGTTCGTCAAGGCGGTGGCCGGCGGCGGTGGGCGCGGCATGCGGCTGGTGCGCAGCGCCGCCGAGCTGCCCGAGGCGCTGGCTGCGGCGATGCGCGAGGCCGACGGCGCGTTCGGCGACCCCACCGTGTTCCTCGAGCGCGCCGTGGAGCGCCCGCGGCACGTGGAGGTGCAGGTCCTGGCCGACGCCACCAACGCCGCCGGGAACCTCGACGGGGTCGTGCACCTGTTCGAGCGGGACTGCTCCCTGCAGCGCCGGCACCAGAAGGTCGTCGAGATCGCGCCCGCGCCGAACCTGCAGGAGTCGATCCGCTCCGCGCTGCACGCCGACGCCGTGCGCTTCGCCCGCGAGATCGGCTACGTGGGCGCCGGCACCGTGGAGTTCCTGGTCGCCACCGCCGGCGAGCGCGCCGGGGAGCACGCGTTCATCGAGATGAACCCGCGCATCCAGGTCGAGCACACGGTGACCGAGGAGGTCACCGACGTGGACCTGGTGCAGGCGCAGCTGCGCATCGCCGCGGGTGAGTCGCTGGCCGAGCTGGGCATCAGCCAGGACGGGGTGCGCGTGCGCGGGGCGGCGCTGCAGTGCCGCATCACCACCGAGGACCCCGCCGACGGCTTCCGCCCGGACACCGGGCGGATCTCCGCCTACCGCTCCGCCGGCGGCGCGGGCGTGCGCCTGGACGGCGGCACCGTCAACGCCGGCGCGGAGGTCTCCCCGCACTTCGACTCCCTGCTGGTCAAGCTCACCTGCCGCGGGCGCGACTTCCCCACGGCGATCGCGCGGGCGCGCCGGGCGCTGGCGGAGTTCCGCATCCGCGGGGTGGCCACGAACATCTCCTTCCTGCAGGCGGTCCTGGACCACCCCGACTTCGCCGCCGGGAAGGTGGACACCTCCTTCATCGCCGAGCACCCCGAGCTGGCGGCCTCGCGCACGCCCGCCGACCGCGGCACCCGGCTGCTGACCTACCTGGCGGACGTCACGGTCAACCAGCCCAACGGCACGGCGCCGGTCAGCGTGAACCCGCGCGAGAAGCTGCCCCGGCTGGATGCGGACGCGGCCGCGGCCGCACCGCCGCCGGGGTCCAAGCAGCGCCTGGACGAGCTGGGTCCGCAGGGCTTCGCCGCGTGGCTGCGCGCCGAGAGCCGCGTGCACGTCACCGACACCACCTTCCGCGACGCGCACCAGTCGCTGCTGGCGACCCGGGTGCGCACCGCCGACCTGCTGGCGGTGGCGCCCACCGTGGCCCGCACCCTGCCGGACCTGCTGTCCCTGGAGTGCTGGGGCGGGGCGACCTACGACGTCGCGCTGCGCTTCCTGGGCGAGGACCCCTGGGCCCGCTTGGCCGCGCTGCGCGAGGCGGTGCCCAACGTCTGCCTGCAGATGCTGCTGCGCGGGCGCAACACCGTCGGCTACACCCCCTACCCGCTGGCGGTGACCGACGCGTTCGTCGCCGAGGCGGTGGCCACCGGCGTGGACGTCTTCCGCATCTTCGACGCCCTGAACGACGCCGAGCAGGTCACCCCGGCGATCCGCGCGGTGCGCGAGGCCGGTGGGGCGCTGGCCGAGGCCGCGCTCTGCTACACCGGCGACCTCGCCGATCCCGGCGAGCGGCTGTACACGCTGGAGTACTACCTGCGCCTGGCCGAGCGGTTCGCCGCCGCCGGCGCGCACGTCCTGGCGGTCAAGGACATGGCCGGGCTGCTGCGCCCGGCCGCCGCCCGCACCCTGGTGGCCGCGCTGCGCCGCGAGTTCGACCTGCCGGTGCACCTGCACACCCACGACACCGCCGGCGGGCAGCTCGCCACGCTGCTGGCCGCCGTCGAGGCCGGCGTGGACGCCGTGGACGTGGCGGTGGCCTCGATGGCGGGCACGACCAGCCAGCCGTCGATGTCGGCTCTGATCGCCGCCACGCAGCACACCGAGCGCGAGACGCCGCTGCACCTGCGCGCGGCCAGCGACCTGGAGCCGTACTGGGAGGCGGTGCGCCGGGTGTACGCGCCCTTCGAGTCCGGCCTGCCCGGCCCGACGGGGCGCGTGTACGAGCACGAGATCCCCGGCGGGCAGCTGTCCAACCTGCGCCAGCAGGCCATCGCGCTGGGCCTGGGGGAGCGGTTCGAGGCGGTGGAGGTGACGTACGCCGCGGTCGACCGCCTCCTGGGCCGGCTGGTGAAGGTCACTCCCTCCAGCAAGGTCGTCGGTGACCTAGCGCTGCAGCTGGTCGCCGCCGGCGTGGACACCCCCGAGGCCGTGGCGCGCTTCGCCGAGGACCCCGCCTCCTTCGACCTTCCCGACTCCGTGATCGGTTTCCTCGCCGGGGAGCTGGGCACCCCGCCCGGCGGCTGGCCCGAGCCCTTCCGGACCAGGGCGCTGGCCGGGCGCACCGTGCGGCCGGTGGTCGCGGAAGTGCCCGCGCAGGAGGCCGAGCGCCTGGCCCGCCCGGGGCCCGGGCGGCGCCGGGCCCTGGACCGCCTGCTCTTCCCCGCCCCCAGCAAGGCGTACGCCGAGCACCGCGCCGCCTACGGCGACACCTCCGTGCTGGAGACCCTGGACGCCCTGTACGGCCTGCGCCCCGGCGTCGAGCACGTCGTGGCCCTGGAGCCGGGCGTGCAGCTCATCGTCGCCCTGGAGGCCGTCTCCGACCCCGACGAGCGCGGCGTGCGCACCGTGCTGGCCAGCCTCAACGGGCAGGTGCGCCCGGTGCAGGTGCGCGACCGCTCGGTGGACGTGCAGGTGCGCAGCGCGCAGAAGGCCGACCCGGGCGATCCCACGCACCTCGCGGCCCCCTACGCGGGCACCGTCACCCTGGCCGTGGCCACCGGCGATTCGGTGCAGACCGGTCAGGTGCTCGCCACCATCGAGGCGATGAAGATGGAGGCCGCGATCACCGCTCCGCGCGCCGGCACGGTCCTGCAGGTCGCGATCAACCCGGTGCAGCCGGTGGACGCAGGCGATCTGCTGCTGCGGCTGCAACCGCGCTGACCGGCTGCCGGAACAGCAGGACGGGAGTGCTGGTGGGCGCGCCTCGGTCACGAGCACCTCCAGGCCCTGGCTGGTGGATCACATAACGGCACGCTTCACTGCTTGACGTGGCACAGAGTGAAGTGCTCAACGATGCGGCATGGGAAATCGGGCCGTTTGTGGTGAGCTGGACTTCCTGGCATGCGTGAGCGCAAGGTCCACTGCAACCGCACCGTGCTCGCTCAGACTCGAGTGAGGCGGGCGGCGCCGAGTAGTTCGGCGTCCGTTCCCAAGGTGCCCGTGGTGATCTGCAGCGATCGGGACATGACAGGAGGCACGGATCTGCGCAGCCCGTTGCGCAGGCCAGTGATGACGGGAGCGGCTGCCGGACCCAGGGTGCCGTCGATGACGAGCATTTGCGGGTCGAGCATGACGCAGAAGGGCGCCAGGTGTCGGCCGACCAGCTCGCCGAGGTCTTCCAGGATGCGACGCACACCATGATCACCTTGAGCGGACAAACCGAGCAGATCGAACATGTCGATGCCGAGGCCGAAAGCCGAGCGGGCGCTGTCGAGGAGCTGATCGGCGGTGGCGACCTTGCCCAGGCAGCCGCGCGAGCCGCAGGCGCACAACGGTCCGCCTAAATCGACGGTCAGGTGGGACAACTGACCTGCCAGCCCGTGGGCGCCGCGGACCAGTTGCCCGTTGACAATCACACCTGCACCCATGCCGGTGACGAGCTTGAGGTGGACGACGTGCTGCAGGCCGGCGGCGACGCCGAAGCCGGCTTCACCCAACGCGGCCAGGTTGGCGTCGTTCTCTACTGTCGCGGGCGCATCGAAGGCCTCCTCAAGCGCGGGTTGCACGTCGTCCAGTAGCCAGGCCGCAGCCGGAGGTGAGGCGGCCCCGGACGGTTCCGGGTGCGGAGTGAGCAGCGGCATGCCCACCCCTTGCTGATGCGGCCCTGGCCGGCCCAGGACGACATGGTCGATCGCAGCGTCGAGGCCGGAGCGCCGCCGAGCGGCTCCCAGCCGCTGGATGCACTCTGCGACGACGTCCGAGCACTGCAACCAGTCGAAGGCAACCTCCTCTCGCCCGGCCACCGATCCGTCGTCGCCGACAAGGGCCGTGCGGATCGTGCGCGGGGTCAAGACGACGACCCCGGTCAGGTGGGCGCGAGGGCTCAGCCGCAGCCTGGCGGCGGGTCGTCCGCGGCGGGGGAGGGACCCGGGGATCTGGGGCACCTCTTCGAGATCGCCGCGCGCCAGCATCCGCCCGGTCGCAGACGTCACGGTGCTCACCGGTAGCTCAGCTAGCCGGGCCAGCTCGGTGCGGGTCGATGGGCCGTTGGTGGCCAGCAGGTCTGCGAGCAGGCGCTCAGCGCCCCGTAGGCCAGTCAGGCGGCTAGCGCTGCTCATCGAACCAGCGTAGCGGTTTCGGCCATTTTTCGTTGAAAATAGGCCAAAGCGTGACGATTGAAACGTTGTTATGAGGAGGACGCTGCACTACCTTCGGGCCACCTGGACACTGCCCTGGGCCGGAGTGCTGAACCAGGGCCGACACTTCGACGAAGAACACCCCAACCACATCCTGCAGCGTCCGCTCCCGCCTCGAAGTCGAGGCACGACCAGCGTCAGGACCAGACGCCCTGCGCCCCACTGCACCGATGCCGTGGAACGTACCTGTCAAGCGGGGTCACCAACGACGCGGTGACCTGGAGGAAGGATCGCGCCATGAGTCGAGACAACGACGAAACCGGCCAGGTCAGTCGACGCGGAGTCGTCACCGGAGGGATGCTAGGAGCAGTCGGGATGGTTGCGGCCGCCTCCAGCGCCCACGCCGCACCCCCCACCGCCAATGCCCAGGCCGCCACCCTCGGCGCGGTGGCTGTCTCCGGGGCCAAGGCTTCGCTGACGGTGGACCTGCGTCAGCGGGGTTCGCACTTCCCCCACACCTGGGAAGAGGTCATCGCCGGCGACTGGGCCAAGCAGGCCCTGCGCCGCGACTACCAAGACCAGTTGTTCACCTGCCACGACGAATTGGGCGTGCGGTCTCTGCGGGTGCACGGCATCTTCAACACCTCCATGAGCACATACGCCCCCACCTACAACGGCGGGCGCGAACGAAATCCCGTCTACACCCAGGACGACTTCTCCTTCTTCAACGTCGACCAGATCTACGACGCCCTCGTCGAGCAGGGCATGCACCCCTTCATCGAACTCAGCAGCATGCCCGAGGCCCTCCAGGTCGGACCCCCACCCTTCCGTGGGCTGCTGTACGACTTCAACCAGATGGAACCCAAGGACTACGCCGCCTGGGGCCGGCTCGTCGGCGCCTTCGCCAAGCACGTCGTCGACCGCTACGGCATCAAGGAAGTACGCAACTGGCCGTTCGAGGTGTGGAACGAACCCAACCTCTACAACTTCTTCGATGGCGATCAGGCGGCCTACTTCAAGCTCTACCGTGCGGCCGCCGAAGCGATCAAGGACGTCGACGACTCCTTGCAGGTCGGTGGACCGGCCACCTCCTCCGGGCAGTTCGGCTTCGGGCCGGTTCGCGCTCCCGGCCCACAGTACTACCGCGAGTTCATGCAGTGGGCGAGCACGAACGACGTCCCCCTCGACTTTGCGACCTCACACGCCTACGAGACCGACAGGGGCATCGGCCCCGAAGGCCCGGCCAGCTTCTTCAAGACCAACCGCGCCGACACCCCCGCCGGTCTACCGCTGTACATCACCGAGGTCAACGTCTCCTCCTCCAGCACACCCGCCCTGGACAGCTCCGACGCTGCGGCCAGCCTGCTGCGCACCGTCATCGAAAGCGACGGCGTCGTCGACGGCCTCGCGGTGTGGACCTTCAGCGACATCTACGAGGAACTGACGCAGGCCGACAACCCCTTCCACGGGGGTTTCGGGCTGCAGACTATCCACGGTATCAAGAAGCCGATCTACCGGCTGATGCAGATCCTGCACGGGGTGGGGAGCCGGCGCCTGCCTCTGACCATGACGGGAGCACCGGCCACGGTTGGGGCGATCGCCGTCACAGGTGCCCGCGACGGCGGCACCGACGTGCTGCTCTACAACCACATCCTCGCCGGGCCGGATCAGCCCCGAGCCGAGGCGGCGACGGTCACCGTCACCCTCCACGGGGTGTCCCCGGCCTCCCGGGCGCAGCTGCGGCGCATCGATGCCGAGCACACCAACCCCTACCGCGCCTGGCTGGAGATGGGCTCCCCGGAATACCCCACCCGCCGTCAGCTGCGCGAACTGGACCGCGCCAGCCAGGTCGAGTCCTCGCGGCTGGAGCTGACCGCCGGCTGGGACCGGCGATCGGCGAGCTTCACCCTCACCGTGCCGGCCGAGGGGGTCGCGGCAATCCACATCCCCTGACCCGGCGACGCCGCACCGCGACCCGCCTCTCGAATCCCACCTGCGCTACCCGCGCCCGTTGAGGAAGAACGATGAACGACTCCCAACCACCTGCCGCACCCCGCGGTCCTGCTCCCCACCACCCCGCGCCCCACCGTTCCGCACCTCACGGTTCCGCGCCACAGGGCCCAGCGCAGCTCACCCGTCGCAGCATCGTGCTCGGTGGCGCCGCCGCCGGGGCCGCCTTGCTGTCTGCGGCCCCGGCCGGTGCCGCCACCACAACCTCCACCGCGACTTCCATGGGGAACCAGGCGTCTCTGGCCACCCAGCTGAGGCCCGTACCGGTCGTGCCTGACCCCGTCCCGGCCCTGGACGGCACATCGCTGGCGGCTCCGCCGTCGACGGTGCGCCCCAAGTACCGCTGGTGGGTCCCGCTCGCCCACGTCGAGGACGAGGAGTTGCGGGCGGAGGTGGCGCAAATGGCCGCCGCCGGTGCCGGCGGGGTGGAGGTCGCGCCCTTCGCCGTGCCCGGGGAGGGGAACCGCGACGCTGCCTTCTTGAGCACCTACGGCTGGGGAACAGCGCTGTGGAGGCACAAGCTGCAGGTGGTCCTGGCCGCTGCCGCCGAGCACGGGCTGAGCGTCGATCAGAACCTCGGCCCGAACTACCCCCCGACCGTCCCATCGGTGGCCGACGTGAACCACCCTGCTGCGGCCCAGCAGCTCCTGCACGCCGCGGCCGACGTCGGCGCCGGCGCCCGCTACGACCAGCCGGTGCCCGCGCCGGCCGCCGCGGCCGTCCCGGCCGGGGCGAAGACCATCCTCGTCGCCGTCCTGGCGGTCCGGGCGGTGAACGGAACAGTCCTCCCCGCCGAGGGCACCTCCCGGCTGCTGGAGCGCAGCTCCCTGGTCGACCTCACCGCCCGCGTCGTCGGCGGCCGCCTGACCTGGACCGCGCCGCGCGGGCGGGGAACGTGGGTCATCCTGGCCTTCCACCAGACCGCCGACGGCCTGGCCAAGAGCGGCTACACCGCCACGACGCCCAACTACGTCGTGGACCACCTCAGCAGCACCGGCGCTCGAGCACTCACCGACTTCTGGGACGAGCACGTCCTGACCCCGCAGACCCGCCGGCTCATCGGCCGGCTGCCATCGCCCGGGGCGATCTTTGAGGACTCCCTGGAGTTGGGCTCGAACCAGGCGTGGACCTGGGACTTCTCCCAGCGTTTCGCCGCCCTGCGCGGCTACCCCGTCACCGCCGCCCTGCCCGCCCTGACCGGGATCGGCGCTCAGGGAACCGCGGTCCCGGCCTTCGACTTCAGCGACGGCAGCGGCGCGAGGTACCGGCAGGACTACCGCCAGACCTGGAGCGACCTCTACATCGACTGCTACGTCGCCCACCTGCAGCGCTGGGCCGCCGGGCACGGCATGAACTACCGGGCCCAGCCCTACGGCAACCCGATCCGGACCGGAGCCGCCTCCCGGGTGGTGGGCGTCCCCGAAGGTGAGTCCATCAACTTCGGCAGCCCCAATCCCCTGGGCGCCGAGCAAGACTACAAGGTCGTCGCCGGCGGGGCCCACAGCGTCGGGACCACGCGCATCTCCGCGGAGTGCTCGGGGATCTTCAACGGCGCCTACCGCTCCACCGTGGCCGGCCGTGACCTCAACCAGGACATCACCGGCCCTGCCTACGTCAACGGCGACGCCCAGAGCGGCCAGCTCGACACCACCTACAAGGCCTACGCCGGGGGAGCCACCCAGCTGGTCTGGCACGGCTTCGCCTACCGCGATGCCCCCGCCGGGCTGGCCACCCCCAACAGCGGCGCCGGGGGCGCCTGGCCAGGGTACGACCCCTGGAACATCCGCGGCTACCTCAACGTCAGTGAACTGCTCGGGCCCCGCCTGCCGCAGTGGGAGGACCACCGCTCCGTCAACGACCACCTCTCGCGCCTGCAGCTGGTCCTGAAGCAGGGAACTCCGCGCTTCGACCTGGCCGTCTACTACCAGGACCTGGGCCTGGCCGGGCACGCGGTGAGCCCGCAGGACCAGCCCCAGCACATGCTGGGGCTGGAGTCCGCGACCGCCGCAGCCGGGTACACCTACGAGTACCTGCCCCCCGAGGCGCTGGGCAGGGCCGATGGACGTGACGGGCTGCGCCTGCCCGGCGGTGCGCACTACGACGCCTTGGTCCTGAACGACCAGACGACGATGCCCGTCGAGGCGCTGGAGCAGGTCGTGGACCTCGCCCGGCGCGGCCTGCCCGTTTTCGTCGTCGGCAACGTCCCGGCCGCGGTAGCGGGAACCGGTGACCGGCGTCAGGACGCCCGCGTCCGGTCGCTGCTCACCCGACTCCTGGCCCAGCGCAGCGCCCGCCGCGTCGGCGCGGAGGCGGACCTGCCCCGCGCGCTGCGTGCCGCCGGCCTGATCCCTGCCGTCCGCCTGCCCGAACCGACCACGGCGCTGGAGACCGTGCGCCGCCGCACCGAGGAGGCCGACTACTACTTCCTCTACAACCGCTCCCGCGAGCGCCTGGACACCACCGTCACCGTGACCGGGCGCGGTCGCCCTCATCGGGTGGACACCTGGGGTGGCACTCTCGCCCCGCTGGCTACCTACCGGGCCGACGACCGCGGGCAGAGCACGCTCAGCACCCCCTTGCAGCTGGCGCCCTACGACGTCACCGTCCTGACGCTGGTGCGGGGTAAACGAACCGGTGCCGGGCGCGGCGAGCGCCACGTCCTGGCGGACACCCGGGCCGAGCAGGGCGAGGCGCGGTACGGGCAGGACGGTGCGCTGCTGTGGCGCGCCACCCACGCCGGTGCGACGGAGGTCGTCCTCGACGACGGCACCCCTCACCGCGTGTCGGTGGACCAAGTCGCCCCCGTCCCAGCCCCCACCTCGTGGACCCTCTCGATCGAGTCCTGGACCCCCGGTGCCCGTTCGGGTGAGACGTCCGCGCGGACCCTCGCCCCGATCACCCTCACCCCTCGGGCGGACGGGAGCCTGCCGGCGTGGAACGAGGTCCCGGGTCACCCGGAACTGGCCGCGGTCTCCGGCATCGGCCGGTACGCGACGAGCATCGACCTACCGACGACGTGGTCCCCGGCCGACGGCGCGTATCTGGACCTGGGGTCCGCGGTGGACACCGTGCGGGTCCGTGTCAACGGGCATGACGTGGCCGGGCTCAACCAGAGCGACCTCAGCCGCATCGACCTGGGCCCGCATCTGCGTGCAGGCCGCAACGAGGTTGTCGTCACCGTCGCGACCACGCTCTACAATGCCGTCGAGGTCACCGGTGGTTCCACCTACCGGCTCCCCGCTCAGCGCGTCGGCCTGCTGGGGCCCATCGTCCTGCACCCCTACGTTGACGTGCATCTCGACTGAGGTTGAGCCAGTGACCGGAGGCGATGCGAACTAAGCGGAATGACGAAAGCGCCACCATGACAGAGGTCGACGCAGCTTCGGGAGCTCATCCGCTGCCGCGTCGGCCGGCGCGCCGCGCTGCGCTGGGCGGGTGACCGTGCGCGGCGCGGGGGACGGCTAACGGGGGAGCGGGCGAAGCCGTGATGCGGCGCTCGCCAGCCCGGTCCACCTGCAGTGCCCGGCAGCGGCTCGGGCCGGGACGAGCCACTCCTCCGGGGCGCTGACCGGTTCGCGGCCGCAGGCTACGCACTGACGGCCAGGTATCGGCTCGGCAGGGCGGCCGAGGGGCATGCGCGTCGTGGTGGTTGGGCAGGTCTTCGAGTCGGTGGGCGCATCAACACCGCGCTCAGCGAACGGCGGCGAGGATCGACCGACTTTGAAGTGCTCGTCGTCGCCGTCGTTACCGTCGTCGACGCTGGCCGTGTGGGCCGTCGACCACCCCGATGAGCTCAGGAGCTGACGCGCCGCCCCGTCGAGCGCCGCACGACGAGGTCGGGCTCGAAGACGATCTGCTGCGGTACGCGCCCTTCGACCTGGGCGAGCAGCAGTTCCACCGCCGTGTGCCCCAGCATCTCCCGCGGCTGGCGCACCGATGTCAGCGGCACGGTGGCCGTCGCGGCGAACCCGATGTCGTCGTAGCCCACAACGGCCAGCTCCTCGGGCACCCGCACCCCCCGGCGGACGCACTCGTTGAGGACCCCCAGGGCCAGCAGGTCGTTGGCGCAGAACACCGCAGTGGGACGTTCGTGCGCCGGTGAGGCCAGGACCCGCGCCGCGGCCTGCGACCCGGCCCGCACCGACAGCTCCGCCGCCTCCACGACCCCCACGGTCCCCACGCCCCCGACGGCCTCCCGCACCCCGCGCAGGCGGTCCTGCACCTGGCGCAGCAGCGCCGCGACCCCCACGTACACGATGTCCCGGTGCCCGGTGCCCGGTGCCCACCAGGTGCGCGCCGGCGAGCCGGCCGCCGAGAACGTCGTCGACGGCGACCGAGGACTGCTCGACCGAGCCTGCGCCTCGGTCGACAAGCACGACCGGCGTTCCATGGGCGCGTACTTCGACCAGCGCAGCGCTGGGCGTGTCGTGGACGGGAGTCACCAGGACACCTAGGACGCGTTGCTGTTCCAGCCGATGCAGGTGCCTGGCCTCTCGCGCTGCGGAGTTGGCGCTGTTGCACATCACCACGAGGCAGTCGTGCTGCTCGGCGAGCTCCTCGGCGCCGGCGATGACGCCGTTGAAGAACGGGTTTCCCACGTCCAGCACCACCATCGCGATGGTCCGGTTGACTCCGGCGCGCAACTGCCGGGCAGTCTCGTTGCGCACGAACCCGAGTTCGGCGATCGCATCGAGAACCCGCTGACGCAGGGCGCGGGAAACCACCTCGGGGCGGTTCAGGACGTTGCTGACGGTCCCTACGGATACCCCGGCGCGCTGGGCGACTTCCTTGACGGTCGGCACGTCGGCCCCGTTGGTTAGGAGTGCATCGGCACGTCTGTGCTTACGGGTGCTGCTCGCTGCCGGTGTGGACGGTGGTCCTCCACCAGTTCCCGCGGGGCCGTCCTCACCCCCGCCATGTGCCGACGGGGGAGCGAGCACGCCTCGGCAGCGTGCAGGAACTGAAGAGTTCACGTCCTCGGTGGTCGGTCGTCGATCAGGCGTCGCCCTCTGCGACACCGCGGCGACGAGTTCGTCGCGGTCGTTCCGGAGGAGTCGGCACGCTCATCGCCCGGTGCCTGCGAAGGACGAGGGCCCTTGGGACCAGCTCCAAGCGTGAGCTGACTGACGATTCGACATCACATTCTCTTGTACGAGCAACGAGGAGGCGTTCGACCGAGGTTGGTCACCGGCCGACGTCGACCAGGCGTCCGGACTGCACGGCGCGGAACCGTGACACGGTTCAGCAGGACCCGTCGGCACGGTAGCACCTCGTCTACCCCCCAACGGGTATTTCGTCGTATCGCTTGTGAAACGTGTCAAGGCTTGCGTACGATGCGGCCAGCCCCGACGAAGTGGAGTGATGGAGTTGGCCCCGCATGAGTGAACCATCGCAGTCGCCAGCACGAACGTGCTTGTCGTCCGTGATGTAAATCCAAAACATCCGAAGCTTCTCGTGGGCGGTCAGGCACTTCTGCCGGGGCGCCTGATCGCGCGGTCGCCGTCCTCCTCGACCGGGCCCGGGAGAAAGTTCCCGTCCCAAACACACCGCCCGCGTGCCCTCTGTGAGGACGCTCGACATGCCGAACGGGACCGTCTCAGCGCCCATTACGCAGTCCAGCGCCGCGGGACGGCCCCGTCGTGCGTCGTCGCCTCTCACGGAGAGTCGCAGGCCGAATACTTCGCCGACACGGACACGGCCCTGCACCTGCCGGCACCGCCCCGCCGCAGGGGTCGATTGGTCGGCCGAAGAAGTCGCTCGAGCAGTAACGCAGCAACTACCAGGCGCGCTATGCCCCTCACGCCAACGAGGACTACTGCGACAGCTTCACGGACTTCGCACCCACTATGTCGCCCAGCTGCAGTCACTCGTCTTGCGGCGCCTCGTCTCCGCCACTGGCCCAAACCCACTCACCAGCCTCGCGTCGGCAAGGCTGCCTCACCGCGGAGGTACAGACCTCGTGAAACCCCAGACAGCGCCCAGCGCCGCTGCAGCTCTGCAGCTTGCCGGAGTGTCCAAGTCGTTCGGTGCCGTCAAGGCACTCATCAGCGCCGACCTGTCCGTCCAGCCCGGCTCCCTCCACGCGCTCATGGGCGAGAACGGGGCCGGCAAATCCACCCTGGTCAAGATCATCGCCGGTGTTCACCGCCGGGACGCGGGCGAGTTTCGGCTCGGCGGCGAGCTTGTCGACTTCAGCTCCACGACAGAGTCCAAGGCCGCCGGCATCGCGGTCATATACCAGGAGCCTACGTTGTTTCCGGACCTGTCGGTTACCGAGAACATTTTCATGGGCCGCCAGCCCACCAACCGGTGGCGCAAGCTGGACCGGCGGGTGATGCACCGTGAGGCCACCGCGCTCTTCGAGCGCCTCGGCGTCTCGATCGACCCCGAAGGTCGTACGCTGGGGTTATCCATCGCCGACCAGCAACTGGTGGAGATCGCCAAGGCCGTCTCCCTGGACGCCCGCGTCCTGATCATGGACGAGCCGACGGCTGCTTTGTCCGGGACCGAGGTGGCACGGCTGTTCACCATCGCCCGGGCGCTGCGGGACGAGGGCCGAGCCCTGGTCTTCATCTCCCACCGCTTAGATGAGGTCTTCGACCTGTGCGACACCATCACCGTGATGCGGGACGGGCAGTACGTCTCGACTGCGAGGACGGCCGAGACGACACCGGCTGCCATCGTGCGAGCTATGGTCGGCCGTGAGGTCGCCTCCTTGTTCCCCAAGACCGAGGGCAGTCGCCGGGGTGACGTGGTGCTCCAGGCCGACGCTCTCACCAGCCCCGGCGTCTTCGAGGACGTGTCCTTCACCGTGCGGGCCGGTGAGATCGTCGGGCTCGCCGGACTCGTGGGAGCCGGACGCAGCGAGGTGGCCCGCGCAGTGTTCGGCGTCGACCGGTACCGCACGGGCTCGGTGACCTTCGACGGCCGGCGCCTTCCGGCTGGCAACCCCCGGGCCGCCATCTCGGCCGGCATCGCCTTTGTCCCCGAGGACCGCCGCAAGCAGGGGCTGCTGCTGGACATGTCGGTGGCCCGTAACATCACGCTCGTCCTGCGCCGCTCCCTGGCTAAGGCCGGTCTGCTGACCTCCGACGTCGAGTACCGCAGCGCCACCCACTGGGCCGCGCGCCTGCAGGTTAAAGCCGCCGACCTCGACAGCATGGCCAGCACCTTGTCCGGCGGCAACCAGCAGAAGGTCGTCATCGCCAAGTGGATGGCCATGAACCCCAAGCTGCTCATCATCGACGAGCCCACCCGCGGGATCGACGTCGGCACCAAGGCCGAGGTGCACCGCCTCCTCGACGAACTGGCCCACCAGGGACTGGCCATCCTCATGATCTCTAGCGAGCTACCGGAGGTCCTTGGCATGAGTGACCGGGTCTACGTCATGCGCGAAGGGGCGGTCACCGCCGAACTCGACCGCGCCGACGCCACCAGCGAGTCGGTCATGACCGCCGCCACCCGGATGGAGGTGGCGGCATGAGCACGGCAGCCGTCCCGCCCTCCGCCGGGACCGTGGCCCACCGCAGCGGGTGGCTCGGCCAGCTGGGGCGGCGGCGCGAGACGAGCGTCGCGGTCGCCGTCGTCCTGGTGGTCGTCGTCGCGACCACCGCCAGCCCCAGCTTTGCGACCGGCTCGGACGGCTTCCGCAACCTGCTGCTGACGCCGGCCCTGCTGCTCCTGCTGGCCGTAGGTCAAGCCCTGGTCATCGTCACGAAGAACATCGACCTGTCGGTGAGCGCGGTGCTGGGCCTGACCTCCTACGCCACCGGGTGGATGTTCGCCAACACCTCCCTGCCGCTGGTCGCAGTCCTCGCCATCGCCTTGGTGATGGGGGCGGTCCTTGGTCTGCTGAACGGCGTGCTGGTCAGCATCGCCCGGGTCCCCTCCCTGGTAATCACGCTGGGGACTCTCTACGCGTTTCGCGGTGTGCTGGTGGCCTGGGCCGGGGCCGACCGCATCAACGCCTCCGACATGCCCGGCTCGTTCGTGTCCTTCGGCACCGGCACGGTCCTCGGCATCCCCTACATCACGCTCGTCGCGGTGCTGGTGCTCGCGGGCCTGGCCTACGTCCTGCACTCCACCCGCAGCGGCCGGGAGCTGTACGCCATCGGCTCGGACCCGCAGGCGGCGGTCCTGTACGGCCTGCCGGTCGCCCGCCGCGTCCTGGCCGCCTTCATCGCCTCCGGAGCCCTGGCGGGGCTGGCAGGTATCCTATACGCCGCGCGCTACGCGACCATCAGCTCCAACGCCGGGGCTGGCCTGGAATTGAACGCCGTGGCCGCCGCGGTCATCGGCGGCGTGGCCATCACGGGCGGTTCGGGCACGGTGGTCGGCGCCGCCTTGGGTGCGGTCCTGCTCACGACCATCAACCGGGCGCTGCCGACCGTCGGCATCGCCGACTTCTGGCAGCAGGCGGTGGTAGGAACACTGATCATCGGAGCGATCGTCTTGGACCGGTTGCTAGTGCTACGCACCGCTCGGCGTCTGATCGGCGCACGGCACGACACCCGATCTGCACCGACCCCGGCGAGCAACCCCGATCCCCAGCGAGCAAAGAAGGTGACCCGGTGATCTCCTCCACAGTGCAGCAGCAGGACGAGGCCCAGCGGCCGCCAACCCCCCGCGCCCCGCGCCCGGGCACCCGGTTGCGCAAGGCGCTGCTCGGTCGGGACACCGCCATCATCGCCCTGCTCGTGATCGTCTGGCTCGTGGCCTCGCGGTCGGTGCAGAACTTCGACAGTCCGCAGACCGTCTACTACCTCCTACTGGACGTCTTTCCCGTTCTGCTCATCGCGCTGCCCATGACGATGGTCATCGTCACCGGCGAGATCGACCTGTCCGTGGCGAGCATGATGGGCCTGTCCAGCGTCGTTGTCGGCGTCCTGCACGAACACGGCGTCGGCATTTCGCTGGCCATCGTCGTCGCGCTGATCATCGGCCTGGCCGGTGGTGCCCTCAACGGGTTTCTCGTCACCGCCGTCGGCCTGCCTTCCCTGGCGGTCACCGTCGGCACCCTGGCGCTGTACCGGGGACTGGCCGTCGGTCTTCTCGGGACGACTGCCATCACCGGCTTCCCCGAGCAGTGGAGGGACCTGGTGAGCGACCGGTTGTTCGGACGCGGAACCGCCGTTCCCGGTATCATCCTCATGTTCGTCGCCCTGGCCGTAATTTTCGCCGTCGTGCTGCACTTCACCACGGTGGGGCGCGCCATCTATGCCATGGGCCTGAACACTGAGGCGTCGATTTTTTCCGGGATCAGTGTGGGGCGAGTCAAGTTCTGGCTGTTCGTCGTCACCGGGTTGGTGTCCTCCCTGGCGGGGATCTACTGGACGCTGCGTTACGACTCCGCCCGCGGGGACAACGCCACAGGCTTGGAGCTGTCCGTCGTGGCCGCCGTCCTGGTCGGCGGGGTGTCGATCTTCGGTGGCCGTGGCGCGCTGCCCGGTGTGATCGCCGGGGTGTTGGTGATCGGCACGCTGCGCGGCGCCCTGCGTTTGGCCGACGTCTCCTCCGACGTCATCAACGTGGCCACCGGCGTCCTGCTCGTCCTGTCGGTCCTTGTCCCGGCGGCCGGGTCAGCGCTCCGTCACCGACGCCGCCGGCCCACCGTGCGCACCGCGAGCTTCTGACTCATCCCCCTCCCGCTCCACCACCGCTATCAACCACCGGAAACCTTTTCGACCTCGCTCCTGAAAGGGACCAACGATGACGTTCCTTCCCTCCTTGAACTCTGTGAACCCGCGTCGCGCCTTCGCCGGCATCGGCGTGGTGGCCTTGCTGGGTCTGGGTGTCACGGCGTGCTCGTCCGACTCCGCCACCGGCTCCGGTGGCGATTCCGGGAGCTCTGGTGACTACTCCATCGCCTTCCTGCCGAAGAACCTGGGAAACCCGTACTTCGAGACCTCCGACCAGGCCGCGAAGAAGGCCGTCGAGGAGTTCGGCGGTGAGTTCAAGGAGGTCGGCCCGTCAGAAGCCACTGCCGACGGTCAGGTCTCCTACATCAACACCCTGACCCAGCAGGGGGTCAACGCGATCGTCCTGTCCGCCAATGACGTCAACGCCCTGTGCGACGCGTTGAAGGAAGCACAAGACGCCGACATCAAGGTCATTACCTTCGACTCCGACGTCGACCCGTCCTGTCGCGACGCCTACGTCTCCGCTTCCAGCACCGACCTCATCGCCCAGAGCCAGGTGGACCTGGTCGCCCAGCAGATCGGGGAGGCCGGCGAGGTCGCCATCTTGTCAGCCAGCGCGAACGCCACCAATCAGAACGCCTGGATCGAGTCGATGAAGTCCTATGCAGCGCAGAAGTACCCCAACATCCAGATCGTCGATACCGTCTACGGCGACGACGACGACCAGACCTCGTTCGACAAGACCGAAGCGCTGCTGTCCACACACCCCAACCTCAAGGGCATCATCTCCCCCACCACGGTTGGGATCGCGGCGGCGGCGCGCTACCTCAGCACCTCGCAGTACAAAGGCAACGTGGCGCTCACCGGTCTGGGGACGCCGAACGACATGCGCCAGTACGTCAAGGATGGCACGGTCACTTCCTTCGCCCTGTGGAACCCGGCCGACCTCGGCATCCTGGCCTCCTACGCGGCCAAGGCGATGATCGACGAGGACATCACCGGCGAGGAGGGTGATTCCTTCGCCGCCGAGGGCTTGTCCAGCAACGAGACCGACTTCGAGGTCGGCGACGACGGCGTCATCACGTTGGGCAAGCCGTTCGTGTTCTCCGCCGACAACATCGACCAGTTCGACTTCTGACCTCCGATCCGGTCCGCGAGGGGCGTGGCGATCCGTCGTCACGCCCTTCATCACGTGGTGCTGCCGATGCCCTCGCAGCAATAACTCGTTTCACTATGAGTTGCGGGTCTGCTGAGGTCGTCGCAGCCTGGAGGCATGGCCGAGGAGGTACTGCCCGAGCGGGTCGTGGAGCTGGTGCCGAAAGGGTTGTGGGAGCGGGTGCAGCCGCTGCTGCCCCAGCGTCCGCCGCGCCGGCACCGTCCCCCACGCTGAGCGTGGGAGGTACCCCCAACCCAGGGCGCCTGCCGCGCGATGACCGCGCCGCCCTGGCCGAGATCGTCCACGTGCTGATCACCGGCTGCACGTGGGGACAGGTGCCCACCGAGCAGTTCGGCTGCTCAGGGGTCACGTGCTGGCGCCGGCTGCGGGACTGGACCGAGGCCGGGGTGTGGCCGCGCCTGCACCAGGTGCTGCTGCAGGAGCTGCGCGCAGCGGGGAAGCTGGAGCTGGAGACGGCGGTGGTGGCTGGCTCGCACGTGCGGGCCCTCAAAGGGGGGCTCACACCGTTCCTTCACCGGTAGACCGCTCCCGCAACGGCTCCAAGCACCACCTGTTGACCGATGCGAACGGCGTCCCGCTGGTCGTGGCCTTGCCCGGCGGCAACCGGCACGACGTGACCCAGCTGCTGCCCCTCGTTGACGCCTTCCCGGTACTGCGCGGCATCCGCGGTCGTCCCCGCTTGCGCCCGCACTACCTCTTCGCCGACCGCGGCTACGACTACGGCGTCTACCGCCGCGCCCTGCGGGCGCGCAGCATCGTGCCGCGCATCGCCCGCAGGGGCGCCGGGCACGGCTCCGGCCTCGGGCGGACCCGCTGGGTGGTCGAGCGGACGTTCGCTTGGCTGCACCAGTTCAAGCGGTTGCGCATCCGCTACGAGGTGCGCGCCGATCTGCATCTGGGGTTGCTGCAGCTGGCGTGCGCCCTCATCTGCTACCGCAAGCTCCCGAATTCATAATGAAACAAGTCGTTCGCCGAGACCTGGGGCGCCAAGTACCCGGCCATCGTGCGGTTGTGGCGCAATGCCTGGAACGAGTCCATCCCGTTCCTGGCCTACGACGTGGAGATCCGCCGCGTCATCTGCTCCACCAACGCGATCGAGTCCCTCAACGCCCGCTACCGTCGGGCGGTCCGCGCCCGTGGGCACTTCCCGACCGAGCAGGCGGCGATCAAGTGCCTGTACCTGGCGACTCGGGCGCTGGACCCCAGCGGACGCCGTCCGACACGCTGGGCTGCCCAATGGAAGCCCGCCCTCAACGCCTTCGCCATCACCTTCGAAGGCCGCATCACCCACTAACCGCCCGGCCAGTTACACCGAAGATCGGACAGTCCCGGCCGTGCGGGGATAGCCGGGTGGGGTGGCCGCACGGGGAAGAGTATCCGTTTACGGCCGCTGGATCCCCTCAAAAGTGCGCAGGACCTCGAGCGCATGGGCAGTCGGGTCATAGGGAGGGTTGCCGATGCTCCGTGTGATGGGCGTGCTGGTCACCGGCTCCCACAGCTCGCCGGTGTTGCCGGCCGCCAGCGCCAGAAGGGCGTCACGGACGGACGTGTCACGCACGGCCTGCTCACCGCTGCGGCCGGGGCGTTCTTGGCCCACGATCCCGTACATCTCGGTACCGTGCACGGCGTGCGAACCTTCGACCGGGCCGACGGCGAGCAGGTAGGCGTTACCGCCGGCGGCGGCGTGGGTGAGCGCGGCCCGAGCCGCAGGCAGGGTGTAGAGGTAATCGGTGAGCAGCGCCCCGCGGACCTCGACGGGAGAGCGGCCCCCGGTGTTGTAGGCCTCGACGATCTGGTGGGCGCGGCTGCGGGGAATGCGCGAAGTGATCACGAGTTCCTCGACGAGGTTGTCGAGGCTGCCAGGATCGAAGTCGGCCGTCTTGTTGATGACCCACCAGTCCCCTTCGTGGGTCGCGGTGCTGAACAGGATGTCGATGTCGCGGTGGCGACCTGACGCCAGCACGTGCAACGGGGTGTCTTGAAGGACCGCACCGGGCTGGGTGCGGTCGTCGACGACGCCGAGGGTGGTGTTGTCGGCGCCGTTTCGGTCGCCGATGTCGCGGGGGCCGACCTTGGTGAGCGTCTCGGCGAGCAGGTGGGCGTCGAGGGTGAGCAGCCGTTCGGGGTCGTTGCTGATGCCCAGTTCCGTCAAGAACTTCACGGCAAGCTCTTCAGCCCACCAGGCCGGCACGATGCGCGAGGCGCCACCAGAGAACGCTGCCAGGCGGGAGTACAGGCCGTCGGCGCTGGGAGCAGCGAGGAGGGCGGCGGCGGAGAAGGCGCCGGCGCTGTGGCCGGTGACCGTGACGTTGGCGGGGTCGCCGCCGAAGCGGGCGATGTTCTCCTGCACCCACCGGAGCGCGGTGATCATGTCCTGCAGGCCGAGGTTGGTCGCTTCCTCCAGCGCGCCGCCGTACTGCGACAGCGAGAGCCACCCGAACGGGCCGAGGCGGTAGTTCAAGGAAACGCCGACCGCCTGCCCGGTCGCTGCCAGACCGGCGGCGTTCGAGGTGGTCTGGGTGTTGGAGCCGAGCTCGAACCCACCGCCGAAGATGTAGACGACCACGGGGAGCGGCCCGTCGGCAGGGATCTGGGGTTCTTCGGGCGCCCAGACGTTGAGGTTCAGGCAGTCCTCGCTGAACCCGTTCTCGGCTCCCAGCCAGCTCGTGTCACCGGCTTGCAGTGGCGCCGGTCCCTGCTGGTCGTAGGGCTGGTCGGGGTCGAACGGCAGCAGGGTGGGGCGGCGGAAGCGTCCGGCCGTCGCGTAGGGGATGCCCAGCCAGGAGCGCACGGGGCGCCTCGTGGCGGTCTTGGTCATGTGTGGGTTCCCTTCCGGTGGTGGTTCGGTCGCCGTGCGGGCGATTGGGTCGCTATCGGTTGTGGCGTGCCGCAGCTGCGTGGCGTGGCCGTTCGGTGGTGCGGCGCCCCCTGTCCGTGGCTGGTGAGCTCTGGCAGCGGTGATGAGCCCTGGCTCACGCCGACCTCTTCGGCAACCGGTCGGTGACGAGGTCGTAGGAGTCCTGCACGAGCTCCTTGACCAGTTGCCGGGTGACCCCGCGGCCGGCACCGACGGAGATCCAGTGCTGCTTGTCCAGGTAGCGCCCTCGGGTGATCGAGTCGTGCTCGCGCCGCAGCCCGTCCGCTCGGTGCGGGTCGGCCTTCACCGTGATGATCTGCGCATCCGGGTCGTCGTCGGTCACGATGAGGAACACCTTGCCCCCAGCCTTCCACACCTCCAGGTGGGCGGTGAACGGGCGTCCGTTGCTGACATCGGCCAGCGCCTGAGCGGTCTCGCGGGCAACCTGCTGCAGCTGCGAACCCGACAGGCTCACCGCTCACCCCGGCCGAAGGCCGCAGGATCGACTGGTCGCTGTGGGCGGGGGAGCTTTTCCACGACCAGCAGGTAGGACTCGGTGACCAGGTCGTCGATCAGGGACGGGTCGATGGATCCGCCGGGGTGCACGGTGATCCAGTGCTGCTTGTTCATGTGGTAGCCCGCAGTGATGTCCTCGTGCTCGCTGCGCAAGGCCTTGGCGTCTTGCGGATCGGCCTTGAGGATCACGATCGGCTCACCGGTCACCGCGGTCATGAGCATGAAGACCTTGCCCTTGACCTTGTAGACGTCCCACTCCGGGCCGAAGGAGTGCCCCACACCGGCCCCGGGGAGCTCCTGGGCGCGTGCGCGTGCTTGTTGCTGCACCCTCTCGTCGAACACCGTTGCGTCCTGCGCGGTCTCGTCTTGCGCCATCTTCTCCTGCATCACCCCTCCTTGCTCCACACCGCACCAGAAGTATGTACCCTGGTACGTACTTACGCTGACAGGAGGACCGTGCGCAAGGGCAAGCCGAACGACCCGCAACGCCGGGCCCGCATCTTGCACGCCACGCTCGCCGTGATCGGCGAGGAGGGTGTGCATGCGACCTCCCACCGGCGCGTCGCGGCCCGAGCAGAGGTCCCGCTGGGGTCGATGACGTACTACTTCGCTGACCTCGAGACGCTGATCGTCACCGCCTTCGAGACCCTGCGCGCCGGGCTGCAGCCGCTGTACGCGACCCCGCTGCACGAGGCGCGCACCCAGAACGAGGCGATCGAGGCGCTCGTGGCGGCAACGTGCGGGGCGAGCAGCCCGAGCCGGCACGCCATTCGCCTGTACACGGAGATGTACCACTACGCAGGGCGCAGCCCGCGCGTGGCCGAGCTCGTCCGCAGCTTGCAGGAGGAGTCGCTGGAGGTCTTGCGGCACCGCTTCTCCGATTCGGCGGCCCGGGCCGTCGACGCCCTCATCTGGGGGTGGTGGACCTACCGCTCGTTCCACGACACGCCGTTGGACGAGGGGATGGTCCACCGCGCCTTCTGGGCCCTCGTCACCGACCTGGCCGACGACACGGGCGTCGGCAGCGCACGGCCTACGGCCGCCCAGCACGGAGCGCGACCCGGAGCGAGCGAGGAACCTGAGGACACAGCACAAGGGCCGCCCCGATCGAGGAACCCGTCGAGGAGAGCGACATGACCATTCCTATGACAACCCAGGACAAGACCCCGGCGGTGATGCGAGCGGTCGTCGTCACCCGACCGGGCGGGGTGGAGGCGCTGGAGGTCCGCGACGTACCGATCCCGGCGCGCGGGCCGGGCTGGGTCCGCATCGCCGTAAAGGCGTTCGGTGTCAACGAGTCCGAAGTGAGCACCCGCCGGGGCGAGTCGGACGCCGAGGTCACCTACCCACGGATCCCTGGCATCGAGGCCGTCGGGGTGGTCGACGACGCGGACCAGGACAGCGCCCTGCGCCCGGGCCAGCAGGTGGCGACCATGATGGGCGGGATGGGCCGATCGTTCGACGGGTCCTACGCCCAGTACGTCACGGTTCCCGAAACGCAAGTCATCCCCTTCGAAAGCGCCCTTCCGTGGGAAGTCATCGGCGCGCTGCCCGAGATGGTCCAGACCGCCGCCGGGTCGCTGAGCACCGGCCTGAACCTCCGAGCGGGTCAGACCCTGTTGATCCGCGGAGGCACCTCCACCGTGGGGTTGACCGCCGCCGCGCTGGCCAAGCAGGTCGGTGCCACGGTCATCGCCACCACGCGTCACGCCCGCCGCGCCGACGACCTGCGCGCGGTCGGCGTCGACCACCCGATCACCGACGACGGCGCGATCACCCACGCCGTCCGAGCCCTCGTCCCGGACGGCGTGGATGCTGCGCTGGAGCTGGTGGGCTGCACCTCTCTGGCGGACACGCTGGCGTGCGTGCGCGTGCACGGCACGGCGTGCTTCACCGGTGCCCTTGCCGGGGGCTGGAGCGTCCGCGACTTCAGCCCCTTCATGATCCCCAAGGGCGTACGGCTGACCAGCTACGCAGGCGACGCGACCGACCTGCCGCCCCAGGCGCTCCAGCGCCACCTGCGGGCCATCGCCGGGGGCGAGCTCACGGTGGCGATCGCGAAGGTCTACCGCGGACTGGAGCAGGTCCATGCTGCCCATGCAGGCCTGGAGTCGGGCACGGGCACCGGCAAGCACGTCGTTGTTCTCGACCATCGACCCAGGTGACTTGCTGCCTGAACGCCCGGCACGCTGCTGGTGTGAGTCGTGACGACTCGATGCCGCCACAGCGCGCCGGGTACGTTCGTGCCGATCAACCACCCCGCACCGCCTGGGTAGCGGATGCACTCAGGCGCGCACGGGCTGCAGCGCCGCCGTGCGCAGCGGCGGGACGACGGGCTTGACGACGCCCAGCAGCGACTCCGCCACCCGTACGACCTGCTCGGAGTACCCGCGCTCGTTGTCGTACCAGACGTAGAGCACGACGTTCGCGCTCGCGGCCCCGTCGGCGCCGGCGATGGTGGCCAGCGCGTCGACCACCCCGGTCTTGCGGGTGCCCACGAAGTCGGTGGAGACCACCTCGGGGGAGTCCACGTAGTCGATCTGGTCCTGCAGCGCCGACTCCAGCGACATCGCCCGCAGGTGCTCGTTGAGCTGCGCCCTGCTCACCTCCTGCGCCAGGGTGAGGTTCAGGATCGCCAGGGAGACGTCCGGGGTGGGCACCCGGATGGAGTTCCCGGTGAGCTTGCCGGCCAGTTCGGGCAGCGCCTTGGCCACGGCACTGGCCGCTCCGGTCTCGGTGAGCACCATGTTCAGCACCGCCGAGCGCCCGCGCCGGTCGCCGCGGTGGAAGTTGTCGATGAGGTTCTGGTCGTTGGTGAAGGAGTGCACCGTCTCCACGTGCCCGTGCACCACCCCGAAGCGGTCGTTGACGGCCTTGAGCACGGGGGTGATGGCGTTGGTGGTGCACGAGGCCGCCGAGACGACCCGGTCCCGCTCGGTGATCGTGCCCTCGTTGATGCCGTGCACGACGTTCTTCACCGCGCCCTTGCCCGGGGCGGTCAGCAGCACCCGCGCCGCGCCGGGGCTGCGCAGGTGCCGGGACAGGCCCTCCTCGTCGCGCCAGGTGCCGGTGTTGTCGATGACCAGGGCGTCGCGGATGCCGTGGCGGGCGTAGTCCACGCCCGCGGGGTCGTCGGAGTGGATCACCTGGATCGCCGTGCCGTTGGCGACGATCCGTCGGCCCTGCTCGTCGACGGTGATGGTGCCGGCGAACGCGCCGTGCACGGAGTCGCGGCGCAGCAGGGCGGCGCGCTTGACGAGGTCGTCGGCCGAACCGCGGCGCACCACGATCGCGCGCAGGCGCAGCCCGTGCGGGTCGTCGCCGCGCTCGAGCAGGATCCGCGCCACCAGCCGGCCGATGCGCCCGAAGCCGTAGAGCACCACGTCCTGCCCACCTGGTGACCTCCCGGAGCCGGGCGCCGGGTCGGTCAGCACCGGTGCCAGCGCGGTGCGCACGCGCTGCTCCAGATCGTCGGCACGGCTGCGCCGGCTGTAATCGGCACCGTCACCCCTGAGCGCGGGTGCACCCAGGCGTGCCAGGTCCACCGCGGCCGGGCCGGGAGCAAGCCGGCACACGGTGCGCAGCAGCTCCAGACTGGTCTCCAAGGGCAGCTCGACGTCGTCCACGCGGCGGGCGAAGCGGTGGGCCTTGACGATCCCGGTGACCGACTTGCCCACCAGGGAACGGCCGTGGACGGTGGCCACGACGCCGTGGTCGCGGTACAGGCGCCCGATGAGGGGCACCATCGCCTCGGCCAGCGCCAGCTTCGTCGACCAGTTCTGGGTGCTCACGTCGCTCTCCTCATCGGTTCCTCGGTTCCTCGGGGCATCGGTTCCTCGGGGCGTCGGTGGCCGGGTGCGCTCGGTGGTGCGTTCCGGTCGCGGGCCGCGCACGCTGGTGCTACTGGCTCTGCTCGTCCGGCTCCGCTCGTCCGACCTCACCCGCACGGGTCGGGTGGTCGGTGCGCGGGGGCGGTGCTCAGGAGGTGAGCACCGGCTGCGCGCTGGCGCTCGGGTGGGCGAGGTCCTGCGCCAGGCGTGCGCCGACCTCGTGCAGCACCTGCAGGGTGATGACCGGCTCCGTGGCGGTGTCGCGTCCGGCGAGCTGGCTGATGCTGTGCACCTGGCTGATGCCCAGGCGGTGCAGGTCCTCGACAGGCACGTCGCAGCGGCCCACGACCGCGATGACCGGGCGGGGAGCGGAGCGGGCGGCGACGGCTTGCGGCAGCTTGCCACCGGCGGTCTGGGCATCCAGTCGTCCTTCGCCGGTGATGACCACGTCGCAGCCGGCCACGGCCTCCTCGAAGCCGAGCAGGTCCAGGAAGTACTGCGCGCCGGAGGTCTGCCGGCCACCCAGCAGCATCCCGGCCCAGCCCAGCCCGCCGGCGGCACCCGCGCCGGGGAAGGCGGCCAGGTCCGCGGCGCGGGCCCACCCGGCGCCGGTGAGGGTGTGCACGAAGTGGCGCAACCCGGCCTCGGTGCTGCTCAGCTGCTGGCCGCTCAGGCCCTTCTGCGGACCGAAGACGGCCGCGGCGCCGCGCGGGCCGCACAACGGGTTGTCCACGTCGGTGGCCAGCACCAGCTCGCTGCCGCGCAGCTGCACCATCCCGCAGGGGTCCACCTCGCGCACCAGCGGCAGGGAGGCGGCGGTGGGCGCCAGCACCACGCCGCGCTCGTCGAGGAAGCGGGCTCCCAGGGCGTGCAGGAAGCCGATGCCGCCGTCGGTGGTGCTGCTGCCGCCCAGCGCCAGCACGATGCGGCGCGCCCCCAGCTCCTGCGCACGCAGCACGGCGGTGCCCACCGCTTGGCTCGAGCGCCGCAGCGCCGGCAGGCCGGCTTCGGGGGTGGACAGCCCGCAGGTGCCGGCGACCTCGACCACCGCGGTGGCGCTGGAGCGCTGCAGCGCCAGGTCGGCGCTGCGTCCGCCCGTCAGCTGGATCGCCACCCGTTCGAAGCCGGCGGCCACGGCCGCCTCGATGCTGCCGTCCCCGCCGTCGGCCAGCGGCAGCTCGTGCACGTGCGCTCCCGCTGCCGCCAGGCCTGCGCCGATCGCGCGGGCGACGCGGGCTGCGGACAGGCTGCCCTTGAACTTGTCCGGGGCGATGAGCACCCGCACGGGCTCGTCCTGAGCATGCACCCCGCTCACACCCGGCTGCCCAGCGTCGGCTCCACCGCGACGCTGGGCGGGGAGAGCACGGTGGAGGCCGGCGTGCTGCCAGCGGCGGTGTTGCCGGCGGCGTTGCCGGCGGCGTTGCCGGCGGTGGCGCCCCGCTGCCCGTCCCGGTCCTGCAGCTCCTGGTCCAGCTCCGCGTCCAGCTCGGCGTCCTCGAGCTGCAGGGCCGGCACGTCCTCGCGGTTGAGCACCGCGCGCAGGCGCTGCAGGTCCAGGGTGCGGTCCCAGCGGGCGATGATGAGGGTGGCCACGGCGTTGCCGCAGAAGTTCACCAGGGCCCGGCACTCGGACATGAACTTGTCGATGCCGAAGATGAGCATGATGCCCACCGCCGGCACGGTGCCCACGGTGCTCAGCGTGGCGGTCAGGGCGATGAAGCCGCCTCCGGCCACGCCTGCGGCGCCCTTGGAGGTCAGCAGCATCACCGCCAGCAAGCCCAGCTGGTCGGTGAGGCTCAGGTCGGTGTTGGTGGCCTGGGCGATGTAGACCGCGGCCAGGGACAGGTAGATGGCCGCGCCGTCGAGGTTGAAGCTGTAGCCGGTGGGCACCACCAGACCGACGGTGGACTTCTTCACCCCGGCGTGCTCGAGCTTCTTCATCAGCAGCGGCAGGGCCGGCTCGGCGGTGGAGGTGCCCAGCACCAGCACCAGTTCATCGCGTAGGTAGCGCAGCAGCTTGAAGATGTTCACCCGCAAGAAGGCCGCCAGCGCCCCGCCCAGGACGACGACGACGAAGAGGGCGGAGGTGATGTAGAACAGGGCCACCAGGCTGCCCAGGCTGGTCAGGGTCTGCAGCCCGAACTGCCCGATGGCGTAGGCCATGGCGCCGAAGGCGCCCAGCGGTGCGGCCTTCATGATGAAGCCGAGGACCTTGAAGATCACCTTGATGAGGCGCTCGACCATGTCCAGGACCGGTTTGCCGGTGCGGCCCACGGCGTTCAAGGCGATGCCGGCCAACACGGCCATGAAGATGATCTGCAGGATGTCGACCTCGACGAAGGGGGCGATGGCGCTCTCGGGCACGATGTGCACGAGCACCTCCCACCAGGCGCGCTCCTCGCCGGCTTCGATGTAGCCGCTGACGTTGTCGTTGACCGCGATCGTGGAGACGTCGGCGTTGACCCCGTCGCCGAGGCGGAAGAGGTTGATGGCGACCAGGCCGAAGAGCATCGCCAGCAGGGTGCCGATCTGGAAGTAGCCCAGCGCCTTCAGGCCGGTGACGCCCACCGACTTCAGGTCCGCGACCCCGGCGATGCCGGCCACGATGGTCAAGAAGACGACCGGGCCGATGAGCATCTTCATCGCGGAGATGAAGGTGGTGCCGATGGGCTCCATCGCCTTGCCGGTCTCCGGCGCCCAGGCCCCCAGCGCGATGCCCAGGACGATGGCGACGATGACGTGGAAGTACAGCTGCCGGTACCAGGGCCGGCGCGGTGCGGCCACGGCGTGCTGGCCGGTCGCGGAGGGCTGTGCCATGAGCAACCTCGCTCTGGTCGCGGAGCGCCGACGTTGGCGATCTCCTCGGGTGCCCCCACGATGGCCGAGGGACACCGGACCCGTCCAAGACCTGCTACCGAGGACCCCTATAGGCTGCCCCTATCGGTCCTGGGCGCAGACCGCAGCACTGGGCAGGCGCCGACCGCGCTGGTGCCTGTGCCCGGCGCTGCTCGTGCCGCAGGTGCTCGCCGGACGGGTGCTCACCAGATCCGGCAGGCGCGGGGACGGGGTGAGGACGAGGAGGTCGGTGTGGAACCGCGACAGCTGACGTACTTCCTGGCCATCGTCGAGCACGGCGGCTTCGGGCGGGCCGCGGAGCACCTGCACGTGGCCCAGCCCTCGCTCTCGCAGTCCATCGCCGCGCTCGAGCGCGAGCTGGGCGTCAAGCTCTTCCACCGCGTCGGGCGCGGGGCCGTGCTCAGCGACGCCGGCACCGAGCTGATCGCCCCGGCCCGGCGGGTGCTGCGCGATCTGGAAGCGGCCAAGGCGGCGGCACGCTCGGTGACCGGCCTGCGGCAGGGCACCGTGCACCTGTCCACGATGCCCTCACCCGGTCTGGAGCCGCTGACCTCCATGATCGCTAAGTTTGCGCGGGCGCACCCGGCCATCGTGCTCTCCGTCGACGGCGCCTTCGGGCCCGAGGAGGTCATCGAGGCCGTGCGCTCGGGGTCGGCGGAGATCGGCCTGCTGGGCACCGCCGAGCCGCCGCGCGTGCCCGGCCTGCAGGTGGTGCCCCTGGAGGCCCAGCCGCTGGTGCTGATCTCCCCGCCGGAGGCCGAGCTGCCCACGGCGCGCCACGACGGCGCACAGGTGCGCCTGGTCGACCTGCCGGACCTTCGCCTGATCGTCTCCCAGCGCGGCAGCCTCATGCGCCGCCTGGTCGACGACACCCTGGCCCACGGCGCCAGCGCGCACATCGCCGTGGAGCTGGCGCACCGCACCTCCATCCTGCCGTTGGTGCTCGCCGGCGTCGGTCACGCCGTCATGCCCTCCTCGTGGACCCTGCTGGCCGAGCGCGCCGGAGCGCAGGTGCACGCCATCCACCCCCTCACGCACCTGCACATCGCCTTGCTGCACCGCGCCGACGACCTGACGCCGGCCGCGAATGCGTTCCTGACCACCGTGGCCACGGCGCAGGCGCCGGTCGCCGGTGCACGGCGCAGCGGACCGGCCGCCCGGGCGACCACCCGGCCGACCACCAGGCCAGCCACTTGACCCACCACACATAGGCACTGCCTATGCACGGCATCGGCAGCGCGTCTTGGACGCAGCCGCCGCCCGGGGCCTTCACTGGCAGCACGGCACCACGGCACCGCCGCCGATCCCGATGGAGGACCCCCGCCATGACCACCCAGACCTTCCGCATCGCCGCAATCCCCGCCGACGGGGTCGGGCAGGAAGTCGTCGCCGCCGGCCGCCGCGTCCTGGACGCGATCGCCGGCGCCTCGCACGGGAAGTTCGCCTTCGCCTGGCAGGAGTTCCCTTGGGGCGCGGACTTCTACGCCCGCACCGGCACGATGATGGACGAGGACGGCCTGGAGCAGCTGAAGGACTTCGACGCCATCTACTTCGGCGCTGTCGGCTGGCCCAGCGTGCCCGACCACATCAGCCTGTGGGGCCTGCGGCTGAAGATCTGCCAGGGCTTCGACCAGTGGGCCAACGTGCGCCCGGTCACCTTCCTGCCCGGCGTGCGCAGCCCGTTGCGCAAGGCCGACGAGGTCGAGCTGGACTGGGTCGTGGTCCGCGAGAACAGCGAGGGCGAGTACGCCGGCCTGGGCGGGCGCAACCTGGCCGCCCGCGGTCACGGCGGCGAGGTCGCCATCCAGTCCGCGCTGTTCACCGAGGTCGGCTGCGAGCGCATCATGCGCTTCGCCTTCGACCTGGCCCGCACCCGCGCCCGCCGCAAGGTCTCCAGCGTCACCAAGTCCAACGCCCAGCAGTACGGCATGGTGCTGTGGGACGACGTCTTCAAGCGCGTGGCCGCCGACTACCCCGACGTGGAGACCGAGAGCGTGCTGGTGGACGCGATGTCGGCGAAGTTCGTCCTGCGTCCGGAAGACCTCTCGGTCGTGGTTGCCTCCAACCTCAACGCCGACATCCTCTCCGACCTCGGCAGCGCCCTGGCCGGCAGCCTGGGCCTGGCCTCCAGCGCCAACCTCAACCCCGAACGGCGCTACCCCAGCATGTTCGAGCCCGTGCACGGCTCCGCTCCCGACATCGCCGGGCAAGGCATCTGCAACCCCATCGGCGCCATCGCCAGCGCCGCACTCATGCTCGAGCACTTCGGGCTGGAGACCGAGGCCAAGAACCTGAACCGCGCCATCGAAGCCACCACGGCACAGGGCGTGAGCACACGCGACATCGGCGGCACGGCCACCACCGACGAGGTCACCAACGCACTGATCGCCAACCTCGCCGACTGATTCCATAGGGCTGTCAGGGGCCGCCTACTTGTGAACGTGGCAGCACCCGGGCGCCCTCAGACTGTCAAGGCCTGGGTCTGATGGACGGTGGTAAACGCCCCACCGTCCATCAGACCCAGGCCTTGACAGTTGACCTGCGGCGTTCCCCTGGATCGTCGAAGTATCCGGAGGGGCGAAGCCTTGGCGCGATCGCGTCGCCATCACGACATCGGCCGCGGTCGCGTACCTTCGATTCCAACGTCGCCCGGCTGCACCGTAGTCGCTGTCCGTACTGCTGGGTGAGCAATCCACTACTTCGCGCAAGCGCGGACGCGGTGCTGCCCGACCCGCCGAACCGGCCACCGGCCCGGTCGTCCGCCCACCGGTGCGCTGGCAGGGCTGGCAGCCCGATTCTTTTGGTGTTGGTCAGTGGATCCGGTCGGGCGCCGGGCCAGCTCCTGCGGTGAGCGCACCTGTCACGGCCGACCGGTGGCGGGCTCGAGGCGAGTCGCCGGTGGTGTCAGGCGCCACCGAGCAGCAGACCCTGACGCAGGTCCTCAGCGGTGCGCGCAGTGGAGAACAGCTCTCCCTGCGCGCTCCGCACCCCCCAGCGTCTGAGCACCTGCACCTGCTCATCGCGCTGCACCCCCTCGGCGGTGACGCTGCACCCCGAGCGCAGCGCGAGGTCGATCAGCGAGCGGGCCAGCGCGTCGGCACCCGTGCTGCGCCCCAGGCCGTGCACGAAGGAGCGGTCGATCTTGACCACGTCGGGCTCGAAGCGCTGCAGGTAGTCGGCGTTGGCGTACCCGGTGCCGAAGTCGTCCAGGGCCAGGGCCACCCCCAGGTCCCGGACCTCGCGCACGGCGGTGTCGGCTGCGGACCCGACCTGCGCCAGCGCCGTCTCGGTCAGCTCCAGCACCAGGGCCTCGGCGGGCAGGCCGCTCAGCGCCAGCGCGTCGGTGACCACCTGCACCACGCCCGGATCGCCCAGCTGACGCCCCGAGACGTTGACGGCCACGCGCAGCTGCGCTGCTGCGGGCACCTCGCGGCGCCAGCGGGCGACCTGCTCGCACGCTCGCACCAGCACCTGCCGGCCCAGCGCGACGATCAGGCCGCTGGCCTCGGCCAGCGGCACGAACGCCGCCGGTGCCAGCAGCCCGCGCACCGGGTGCGCCCAGCGCACCAGCGCCTCCACCCCGCTCCAGCGCCGCGAGGGAAGGTCCACCACCGGCTGGTAGTGCACGAGCAGCTCATCGGCGTCGATGCCGGCGCGCAGGCGGCGGGAGTCCAGGAGCACCCGGTGCGAGCCCACCCCGGACAGCACCTCCAGGCGGCGCAGCTCGAGCAGCTCGGCCACCGCCACGGCCAGGTCGCTGAGCACCTGCACCCCGGCCCCGTCGAACTGGCGCGCCTGGCGGTCCAGCACGCACAGCGTGCCCAGCGGCAGGCCGTCACGGCCGATGACCGGGGCGCCGACGTAGGCGCGCACGTGCTCGGGGCCGGTGACCAGGACGTTGTCGGCGAAGCGGGCATCGGCGGTGGCGTCGGGCACCACCACGACCTGCTCGCTGGCCACCACGTGCGCGCAGAAGGAGACCTCGCGCGGGGTCTGGTCCGTCTCGTAGCCCACGACCGCCTGCAGGCCGGTCGCGGACTTGAACCACTGCCGGTCCTCGTCGACCAGGCTGATCAGGGCAGCGGGGGCGCCCAGGGCCCGGGCGGCGGCCGCCGTCACCGCGTCCAGGGAGGGGTCGGCGGCGGTGTCGAGCACCCGGTAGCTGCGCAGGGAGGCCAGCCGCTCACCTTCGCGGGCGTGCAGCGGTGCTGCTGGCACGATAACCTCCTCGCGGCGCTGACCCCGACGCGCAGAACTCCACACCCGCCGGCGCCGGTGCGCCAGCCCTGTGCTGCACCGAGCACGACGCACCCCGCCGATCACCACGTGCACCGGTGGTCGAGGTGGGCTCGGGCCGCATCACCGATGACCGCCGGAAGCGAGGGGTGATCGACCTGCGTCGACACCAGGGGCGCGCCCGAGGAGCGGGCGGGTCCGCCGCGTGCTCCGGTGGCGCCAGGGCCCGATCACGCAGCGGAACTGTCGACGCCGCGCGCGCCGCTGGGTGGTGGGGCGTGCACACCGGTCGCCAGGGCGCCCTGCCACCACCGCGGGCACCGCCCTCAGGCCTGCAGCTGCAGCGCGCTGAGCACGCTGTCGCGGTTGACGTCGTAGCAGCCGCAGGCGTTCGAGCGCAGCTTCTCGCGGTCGGTGATGGTGATGCGTCCTCGCACGTAGGTGATGCACCCCTGCTCGGCGAGGGACCTGGCGACGTGGCTGATGGAGGCGCGGCGCACCGCGAGCATGGTGGCCAGGTAGTCCTGGGTCAGCTCGAACGTCGGGCCGTCGACGCGGTCGGCGATCAGCAGCAGCCAGCGCGCCGCGCGCTGGGGGATGCTGTGCACCCGGTTGCAGGCGCTGTTGCGGGCCAGGTGGGAGAACACCGCGTGGGTGTAACGGCTGAACGCTGCGTGCACGCCGGCGTCGGCGGTGCCCAGCTGGTGCTGGAAGTCCTCGGCACCCATGCGCAGCGCCGCGCCCTTGACCTGGACCACGGCGCGCTCGCAGGCGCGCTCGGCGTGCAGCAGGACAGGGATGCCCACCATGCCCTCGCGGCCGATGGTGACCACCTCCACGCTCTGCCCGCCGTCGAGGTCGACGACCAGGGAGACCATCCCGGCCAGCAGGAAGTACACCTCGCCCACGGCCTGACCGGCCTCGTGCAGCACGTCTCCCAGCTCCAGCGGCACCTCGTGCAGGTGGGGCAGCCAGCGCGCCAGGGTGGGCTCGTCCAGGTGCTCGAGCAGGGCGTTGCGCGCCACTGCCGCGACATCGTGCATGCAGGCACCTTCTCGGGCGTCGTGCAGCTGCTGAGGGCACCTGGCGTGTCTGTGCAGCAAGGGGGCGGTGCAGCGCCTGGGCCGGCCGGCTGCCGCTGCGTGGCGCACAGCATAGGCATGATCTGACACCAGTGCTACACGCAGCGCGACCGAACCGGGCAGGCCGGTGCCCGTTCGGGCGCTGCGGCTCTTCCAGTTGTGTCCGAGCGCCTTCGCTCGTCCTCGCCGCGCCCCGACGGGGGTGGTGCTGCCGCCCGGGGCGCCGTCCGGGGCGCCGTGCCGCTGCCTGCGTCGCCGGATCGCTCCAGCGGTGCACCACAGCCGCACGCACCATCTGCCCGTGTGTGCGCTAGCGAACACATGGGATAGCGTGTACCTCCTGCGCAGTGAGCAGCCACTGCGCAGGATGCCCGGAGCCGGTGCAGCGCTCGACGCAGAGCCCCACAGCTTCACCCTGACCCGTGATCGGGCGCAGGCGGCGTCAGGGCCCGTCGTTCAGGTGGGGAGGGGCGGCACGGCGTCCGCCTCCTCCGGAGGGGGAGCTGCACCGTGACCAGCGACGGTCTCGAGCATGAATCGGTCATCGGCCAGCCGGTGGTGGGCCAGCCGGTGGTGGGCCAGCCGGCGGTGGACCAGCCGGCGGTGGACCAGCCGGCGGTGGACCAGCCGATGGAGGAAGAGCTCGTCGACGTCTTCTTGTGCATGTCCGGGCTGCTGCTCTCGGAGCAGACCGTGGGCAGCGCGCTGGAGCTGGTCACCTCCTTGGCCCACAGCACGCTGCCCAGCACCAGTGCCGCTGCGGTGACCCTGGTCGACGAGCGCGGGCGCAGGACGTCGGTTGCGGCCACGGACCCCCTCGCCGAGCAGGCCGACTCCCTGCAGTACGAGCTGCAAGAGGGCCCGTGCCTGACCGCGCTGGCGCACGAGCGCGTCGTGCGGGTGCACGACGTGGCGCGCGAGCAGCGCTGGCCGCGCTGGTCGCAGGCGGTGCTGCCGCTGCCCGTGCGCGCCAGCCTCACCGTGCCCGTGGTGATCGCCGGCACGTGCATGGGTGCGATCAAGGTCTACGGCCGGCACCCCGGTTCCTACGGCGCCCACGCCGAGCGCGTCCTGACCCTCTTCGCCCAGCAGGCCGGCGTCCTGATCGCCAACATGCAGAGCTTGGAGGACGCCCGGCGGATGAGCCAGGAACTGCAGCAGGCGCTGATCAGCCGCGACACCATCAGCACCGCCAAGGGCATCGTGATGGCCCGCGAGGGCGTGGACGAGGAGAGCGCCTTCGCCCGCCTGGTCCGCACCTCCCAGCGCAGCGGCAAGAAGCTGCACGTGGTGGCCGCCTCGATCGTGCAGGCGGTGCCCCGCCGTGGGCGCTGAACCTGCGGGCACCACCACCGCGCCCGACTGCTCCTGGTGCCGTGATGCACCAGGTGCACCAGGTGCACCAGGTGCGCCAGGTGCGCCCGCACGTGGCTGGGGCGGAAACGACCGGGGTACGAACGATCGGGGCGCGAACGGGTGCGGCGGGAGCGGCCGGTGTGCACGAGGCCCGCGGTGAGCGCCGGCGCGCTGGAGGAGGGGAGTGCCGATCCCACCTCCTTTTCCTCGATCGGGGCGCTGGTGTGCACCGCGGCCGGGGTGGTGCTGCAGGTCAACGACACCGCCGTGGAGCTGCTGGGCCACAGCCGCGCGGCGCTGCTGGGTCGTGACCTGTACTGGCTCATCGCTCCTGAGCACCTGCCGGCCGCCACCGCCGCCTGCGCCGCGATCACGAGCGGTGCCGTGGACGCGGTCGTGCACCAGACCCGGCTGCGCTGTGCCGGCGGCCGCACCAGCGAGGTGCGCCTGACGACCTCGCGCCTGCAGGGCGCGAGCGGGTCGGAACCACGCCTGGTCGTGCACCTGCAGGACGTCAGCGCGCACGAGCACCGCAACCGCCAGCTGCTGCACGCGGCGATGCACGACCCCCTGACCGGGTTGGCCAACCGCGCGAAGTTCCTGCGCGATGTGCACGTGGCCCTGTCCCGTGCGCGGCGCCACGAGCGCCGCGTGGCCCTGCTGTACCTGGACCTGGAGCACTTCAAGGTCGTCAACGACACCCACGGGCACGCCGCGGGCGATGCGGTCCTGCGCGCCTTCGCCGCGCACCTGCGCGCGGTGCTGCGCCCCGGCGACACCCCGGCCCGGTTGGGCGGGGACGAGTTCGCCGTCGTGTGCGAGGACACCGGGCTCGAGCAGGCGCAGCACATCGCGGCCCGGCTGGCCAGCTTCCAGGTGCGCTGGCCCCCGCAGGACCCGCCGCCGCGCACCGCGACAGCGGAGGTCTGCATCACCGTGCGCGCCACGATCGGCATCGCCACCACGCCGGACGCCTCGGGGCAGCACCTGCAGGGCGAGGAGCTCCTGCGTGCAGCGGACAGCGCCATGTACCGGGCCAAGAAGCGAGGGTGAGCACCCCGCTCGGGACAGCACCGCAGCGCCGCAACACCGGTCAGTCACCCGCTCATCGCTCCGCCTCGTTCGACGAGGGGCGCCGGCAGAGGGCGGCCCAGCAGGAGGTGGCCCGGCGGGAGAAGCGCCGGCAGGAGAAGTGTCGGCAGGGGGATGGAGGTGGTGCTGATGGTGGTGCGGGTGCTCGTGCACCCCGGTGGCTCCAGGGTGGCGCACCGGCTCGTCCACGCAGCGCATCGCCGTGGCACGCCTGGAACGCGCGGGATGCGCGGGATGCGCATCGAGCGCGCCAGCGACCTCCAGGAGCTGAGCACCCGCGTTCACCAGCTCGCTGCTGCACCGCCAGCCGCGTGCCTGCTCCTCGTCCCGGGCACCGCGCTCGAGGCCGTCACCCGCCTGCTGACCCCGCTTCCGGGCGTCGTCGCCGGCGGGTCCGGCAGCCCTCACGGGGACCGGCAAGGCAACGGTGCCGGTGGATGGGCTGTACCCGCAGCCGTGGTTGCCGTGCTGCCTGATCGATCGGCGCAGGCCCACCTGGCGGTGGTGTACGCCGGGGCGCTGGGCGTGGTGCACGACCGCATGTCCCTGGGTGAGGTGCTCACGGTGCTCTCCAGCGCGGCGCGCGGTTTCACCGTGGTTCCCCGCCACGTGGCTCGTGCGATGTGCCGACCCCTGCCAGAGGGGCAGGAGGGACAGGCGCCCCGGGTGTCGAGCGAGGAACGCGGGTGGTTGATCCACCTCGCGCGGGGAGGCGCCGTTGCCGAGCTCGTCGCGCACAGCGGGCGGCCCGAACGCGAGCTGTACCGCATGCTCGCAGCCTTGTACCGCCGGTTGGGAGCAGCTGGCCGGAACGAGGCGTTGATCGCGGCCCAGCGCGCAGGACTGCTCTACTGACGTTCACCGGTCCGGTGGATGTGAGGCTCGACGCGTGAGGAAGATGGACGAACCCCGAGCTGGTCGCTAACCACCACTTCTGCCCAGGCGGCTCTATGAACAGGGCACGCCCATCGACGTGGCTACGTAGTCACGAGGCTGCAAGCGCGCGGTGCGCGCGTCCGTCGACTGGCCCGGGGTGCCGGGGTGCCGGGGTGCCGGGGTGCCGGGGTGCCGGTGCGAGGCCGTGGACCGCTCAGGTCGGCGAGAGGTGGGCCCGCGGGATGCTCAGGTCACCGGCTGCCACGGGGCGGGCGAAGTAGAAGCCCTGAGCGCTGTCGCAGGAGGCGTCGAGCAGGGTCTGCAGCTGCCCGTCCTGCTCCACGCCCTCGGCGACGACGTCCAGGGCGAAGCTGTGGGCTGCGGTGATGAGCAGGCGCACCAGGTCAGCGTGCCCGTGCCCGGGGGAGGAGACGAAGCTGCGGTCGATCTTGAGCACGTCCACCGGCAGGTGCGGCAGCTGGCCGATGGAGGTGTACCCGGTGCCGAAGTCGTCGATGGCGATGCGCACCCCCAGCCGGCGCAGCGCGGCCATCTGCTCCAGCGCGGTGGGCTGGTCCACCAGGACGGTCTCGGTGATCTCCAGCGTCAGCCGGGAGGCGGCGATGCCGGAGCCGGCCAGGGCGTCGGTGACGTCTTCGAGCAGGTAGTGCGCGCCCAGGTGCCGGCCGGAGATGTTCACCGCCACGGACAGCCCGGCGCGCTCGCCGTCCGCGCCGTCCGCGCCGTCTTCGCCGTCCGCACGGTCCTCGGCGTCCCAGGCGGCCAGCTGCTGCAACGCCTGGTGCAGCGCCCAGCGCCCGATGTCGCAGACCAGGTCCGAGCGTTCGGCCAGCGGGATGAAGGCGTCGGGAGCCAGCAGGCCGTGCCCGGGGCGGTTCCAGCGCACCAGCGCCTCCAGGCTGCGCGTGCGCCCGGTCAGCAGGTCCAGCACCGGCTGGTAGTGCAGCACCAGCTCGCCACCGGCCAGGGCCCGGCGCAGCGCGTCCTCGGTGGCGGCCTGAAGGGCCAGCTCGGCGCGCAGCTGCTCGTCGAAGACCTCCACCACGCCGCGCCCGGCGTGCTTGGCGCGGTAGGCGGCGGCGTCGGCCTCGCTCAGCAGGCGGTCCGGCGTCACCTCGCTGCCGGTGGTGCCGGTAGTGCTGGCAGCCCGGTGCGCGGGCTCCCGCCCGGACACCCCGGACGGCTGTGACGGCTGCGGCGGCTCGCTGAGCGTGATGCCGATGCTGGCCCCGACCCGGGCGGTGCGCCCGCCTGCGTGCTCTTGCAGGTGCACCGGTGCGGAGACCGCTTCGATGAGCCGCCGGCCCAGCTCGATCAGCTCGTGGTGCGTCCCGGCCGGTTCCACCAGCACGACGAACTCGTCCCCGCCCAGCCGGCACACCGCGTCCCCGCCGCGCACGAGCGCCTGCATCCGCGCGGCCACCACGCGCAGCAGCTCGTCGCCGGCGGCGTGGCCGAAGGAGTCGTTGACGGCCTTGAAGTGGTCCAGGTCCACGAACAGCACCCCGATGCGGCACCGGTTGCGTCGTGCCCGGTGCAGCGCGGCCTGGAGGAGCACCAGGGCCTGGGCGCGGTTGGGCAGGTCGGTCAGCGCATCGTGCGAGGCCTGGTGCGCCAGGTCCACCTGCAGGCGCTCGCGCTCGTGCACGGCGGTGATCATCTGGGTGATCGAGGAGTGCACCACCGCGCCCAGCGGGCCGGGCAGCGGCTCGCGCACGACCTGCGAGGCGATGTCGCCGCCGGCCACGGCCCCGGCCTGCTCGTGCAGCCGGCGCAGGCCGGCCACGGTGGCGCCCAGGCCGCGCGCGACGGTGCGCACCTCGCGCGGGCCGCCCTGGCCGATGTCGGGCAGCTCCCCGTCGCGCACGGCCTCGGCCTGGGTGGCCAGGCGGCGCAGGGGCCGGGCGATGAAGCGGTGCACACCGGCCATGACGGCTGCGGTCAGGGCCAGCAGCACGCCACCGGCTGCCAGCAGCGCGCGCAGGTCCTGCTCGGCGCGCCGGGCCGGGCCCTCGGTGGCGCGCACCGCGAGCTCGCCGATCTCGTGCACCGCCTGGCGCAGCGCGGCGTCGCGGCTGGTGTTGGCGCCGGTCAGTGCCGCGAACTGCGGCAGGGACAGCTCCGCGCCGGAGGTGGCGGCGGCGTCCAAGACCGCGTCGACCTGCACGGCGGAGTCCTGACTGGTGGCGCGCTGCCACACCCGCCGCGCCGGGGCGCTGACGCGGGCGCTCAGCTCGGCCTCGGCGGCGCGGTAGCCGCCCCAGGCCTGCAGGAAGCCGGCGCGAGCCTGCTGGCGCTGGGCCGCCGGCGCCGAGAGCGAGCCGAAGAGCAGCGGCACCTGCGAGCTGGCGGCGGTGGAGGCCTGCTGGGCGCGGTCCAGGTCGCCCACCGCGCGGGCACCGGCACCGTCCAGGGACTGCGCCCGGGCGGTGTCCAGGTGCGCGTCGACCTGCCCGGTCAACTGCGTCACCAGGGCGCGGTAGTCCTCGAAGACGGCCGTGACGTCCTGCCCGGTGGCGGCAGCCGCGCGCAGCTGCGAGACGCGCTGGCCGGCGGCGCGGGCCTGGGCGGCCGCGGTGGTGCCCGCGGTGGTGTCCTCGCTGACCTGCACGGCGGTGCGCACCGCGGCGTCGGTGGCCGCTTGCACCGCGCGCAGCTGCTGCTCGATCGCCTCGCCGGCCCCGGCCGGCACACCGGTCAGGTCCACGCCCACCGAGGTGGCGGTGGCCGGGTCGCTGAGCACGGCCCGGGCCAGCACCGGCACCACCTCCTGGGCGGCGCTGGCGCGCACCGCGTCCAGCGCCACCGCCGCGCGCACCTCGTCGGCCGCGCGCTGGGCCGCGGCGGCGATCTCGCGGGCCTCGTTGGCGGCGATGCCCGCCGCACCGGCCAGCCCGATCACCGGTACGGCCACCAGCGCCAGCAGGCTCTGCTGCAGCGAGGCAGCCGCTCGCGCGCGGCGAGGTGCCCGGGGGGTGGAGCGCACGCCGTGTGATCGGCACGCGCGGTGCACCGCTGGAGGGCTGCTGGACCAGCCTCACCCGCTCGGCGCTGGGGCCGGTGGCCGCCACCGGTCCCAGCGGTGAGCAGTGCTGCACCCGTGCGATCGCCCGCACCGCTCGCCGCAGCCGCTTGCTCGCGCCACCCCGCGCCCGGACCCGCAGCCCGAGGGCCGAGGACCGACGTCGGCTGAGCAGCGCGCCGGCTGGGTGCAGGACCCCGTCACCGCACGCGCGGCCCAGCGCCCGCAGTCCGCCCGAGGCGCGCCCTGCCGCAAGCTCGGGGGAGCTGGACCTGCCGGTGCGGTGTGCCGGCGCGGGACGCGGAGGTCGAGCGGAGGCCACAGCCGCGCGTCTTGCCGGGCGGGGAGCACCGCGCAAGCGCTCACGGCGTCCTACGGGATCCTCGCGGGCCTGCTCGAGCCGTCTGCGCTGGAGTCAGCGGCCGGCAGGAGCGCTTCGTGCTCGACGGGGTCCACCCGACCCGTAGCCCGTCGGCCGCGCGTGCGGTGACGGGGTCCTCAACAGGGGACACCCCCCACTGAGTGCGGTGCATCAGCGTGTCACTGAGTGCGGTGCATCAGCGTGCGAGGACTGCCCGGTCCCTGACGGCGTTGTGGAAGCGGGGGGAGTCGGGGCGCCCGAGCAGGTAGCCCTGCCCGTGCGTGGCGCCCAGGGCGCGCAGCTGGGTCAGCTCCGCGTGCTTCTCGATGCCCTCGGCGACCAGGGCGGCACCGACCTCGGCGGCGAAGGAGGCCACCGCCCGGGCCACCGCGCGCAGCGTGGGGTCCTGGTCGATGCCGTGGACGAAGGACATGTCCAGCTTGACGATGTCCGGGCGCAGGCGCGCCAGGTGCTGCAGGCCGGCGAAACCCGCGCCGGTGTCGTCGATGGCCAGGCGGGCACCGCGGGCGCGCAACGCGTCCAGGGCGTTGGTGATGCTGGGGTAGTCGGTGATCTGCTCGTGCTCGGTCATCTCCACCACCACCTGCTGCAGCGGGTGCGCGCGCAGCAGGTCGTAGGTGGCCGGGTGCACGATCGTGCGCGGGGAGAGGTTGACCGACAGGTACGTGCCAGCGGGCAGGTCCGGCACCAGCTGCAGCGCCGAGGTCACCGCGGCGTGCTCCAGGGTCAGCTGGATGCCCAGCCGGGCGGCGGTGGCGAAGACGTGATCGGGGCGAAGGGGTGCGCCGGTGGTGTCGCTGAAGCGCGAGAGCACCTCGTACCCGCACGTGGCGCCGCTGGCCAGTTCCACGATCGGCTGCACCACCGTGCGCCGTCGCTGGCCCGAGAGCAGCCCGGCGAAGGTGGCCAGCTCGCTCTCGCGCTGGGCGCTCAGCTGCCGGCTCTCGTGCAACGCCTTGCCGATGAGCGTGGCGATGGTGGCCAGCGCCTGCACCTGCGAGGCGCTCCAGGGCGTGCCGGCCTGGCTGTTCAGCCCGCACAGGGTGCCCCACACCGTCCCGCCCGGCAGGGTCACGGGCACCCCGCAGTAGGCGCCGATGCCCACCTCGGCGGTGATGGCCAGCGCGGAGGTCAGCGGGTGCACCCGCGCGTTCGCCACGACCGCGGGCAGCTCGCCGGTCAGCAGCATCGAGCAGTACGTCTGCTCCACGGCGATCTCCTCGCCCTCGCGGATGCGCGGGGGCAGGGCGGCGTGCTCGTCGACGTCCACGACGGTGTACGTCTGCCGGCCTCCGTGGATGCGGCCCAGGAAGAGCACCTGCGCGCCCAGCAGCTCGCGGGCCTGGTGCACCAGCCGGCGCACGGCCGGGGACGGCGCACCCGGTGCGAAGGGGTCCTGCTCGCGCTGCTCGGGTGCGCCCAGGTGCGCGATGAGCGCCTGAGCGGTGGCGCGCTCGCGCAGCGCGCTGAGCACCGCACCGGCCTGCTGGGCCAGCGCCTCGGCGCGCACCTGGTCGTCGGTGCTGAACGGCGCCGCGTGCTCGCCCTTGGTCAGCCACAACCCGCCCAGCACCCGCCCTTGCACGCTCAGCGGAACGCCCAGCAGCGCCTTCATCACGAAGTGCCCGAAGGGGGTGCCGACCGCCTGCGGGTGCGTGCGCATGTCCTCGGTGCGCACGGTGTTGCCCGCCAGGACGTGGCCCAGCAGCCCGACCGGCCGGGGCAGGTGCGGCATCTTGTCGGGGTGACCGGCGGGCATGCCGCGGTGCGCCAGCACCGCGATGCCGGCATCGGGGCCGGTCAGCAGCGCCACGGCGTGCTCGGCGCCTGACAAGGGCACCAGCGCCTCCAGCAGCGCCTCGAGCACCGCCTGCTCGGAGTCGGCGTACGTCAAGGCGACGACACCTCGCACCGCCGCCGTGGTTCGCATGCTGCTCTCATCGACCGGCCCGGGAGCCGGCTGCAGGCGCGAGCGCACGCATCACCCGATCGCCGCTGCGCCGGTTCGCGCGAGCCGGTGCGGCACCCGGTGCGGCACCCGGTGAGGCACCCGGTGCGGGGTAGTGCTGCTGGGTTCGCGCGCCGGCATCACCGGTCGCGTCAGCGCTCGTGCTGTCGCGTGCGGAGCCGACCACCCGGTGCAGGTGCAGCAACCGCCGGCCAGGGCCGATCCGCTCCCGACCCACCGGCCCTGCGAGGCACCGCTTGCCCGCAGGTGGCAACAGCCGCGCGCGTCCTGCTGCCGCGAGGGTCCTCATCGAGCGGGCTGTGCTGCCCGTGCGGTGGGCGCGGGTGGACGTGCGCCACCGGGGGTGAGTGCCGCTGGTGCTGCTGGCTGATCACCACGACGCAGCAGGACGACGGTCGCTGCTGAGGGTGGACTGCTCGTGCGTGAGCACCTCCGAGCGCGCCAGCGGGGCCGCGGCGGGGGCACCTGCCGCACGCTGGGCCTGCCCGGTGCTCCGGTGTGCGTGCACGCGGTTCTTGCCCGCGCGCTTGGCGCTGTACATCGCGGCATCGGCCTGACTCAACACCGCCTCTGGATCGGTCCGTGCCGACGCCAGGACCATGCCGATGCTGGCGCCGACGCGGAAGTCCCCCCGGGTGGAGGTGCCCTGAGCGGTGGTGCTCCGGTTCAGCAGCACCGGTGCCTGCAGCGTCCTCAACAGCCGATCGGCGATCACCCGCAGGCCCACCTCGCCCTCCGCGCCCTCGGCCAGGCCCGGGCACACGATCGCGAACTCGTCCCCGCCCAGGCGGGCCAGGGTGTCCCCCGGGCGCAGGCACGCGGTGAAGCGGGCGGCGACCTCGCACAGCAGCTCGTCCCCGGCGGCGTGCCCGGCGCGGTCGTTGACGGCCTTGAACCCGTCCAGGTCGGCGAAGAGAACCCCCACGCGCTGCCCCTCGCGCCCGGCCGCGGCCAGCGCGTGCGTCAGGCGGTCGTGCAGCAGGGTGCGGTTGGGCAGCCCGGTCAGCGCGTCGTGCAGCGCCTGGTGGCGCAGCGCCTGCTCGGCGGCCGCGCGGGCGGCCTCGGCGGCCTTGCGGGCGGTGACGTCCTCGACCAGGCACAGCAGGTGCGGCCGGCCACCGTCGCCGGTGGGCGTGCCACCGCTCATGACGGTGGCCGAGAGCATGCCGAAGCGCACGGTGCCGTCGGCGTGCTCGTAGCGCTTCTCCACGTGCGCCTGGGTGAGCTCGCCCAGCAGGAAGGGCGCGAAGGAGACGATGCACTCGGCCCGGTCCTCGGGGTGGGTCAGGTCGTGGAAGTCGCGGGCGAGCAGCTCGACCTCGCTCAGGCCGGTGAAGGCGCACATCGTGGCGTTGACCTGCAGGATCTGCGCGGCGTCGTCCTCGGTGAGCCCGACGATCATCATGCCCACGGGGGCGGTGTCGAAGGCGGTGCGGAAGCGCTGCTCGGAGGCGGCCAGGCGCGCCTGAGCGGCTCGTTCGGCCGTCACGTCGCGCACGGCCAGCACCGCACCGCGTGCACCCCACGCTCCCTCGTCCTCGTCCTGGCCCTGGCCTGCACGACGGGCACCGTCCGCGGTGCCGGGCCCGTCCACCGGCATCGGGTGGGCGCTGAGGTTCAGCAGGCGACCGCCGGGGCTGGCCGCCGTGGTGACGAGCACGTCGACGCCATCGACGCTCTGCCCGCGCAGCGCACGCGCCAGCGGCAGGTCCTGCACCGGCCACGGCGAGCCGTCGGGGTGGCTGACCCGGAAGGACTCGTCCCACGCGCTGGTCTCCAGCCCCTCCGACAGGTCCTGGAAGACCTCCTGGGCGGCGCGGTTGCGCATGAGCACCTGCGCTCGGGCGTCGTACACCGTCAAGGCCTCGGCGGTGGTCTCGAAGACCGTGCCCAGCAGTCGCGCGCTCGCACTGGCCCGCGCCAGGGCCTGCTGCACCAGCGCGTCCAGACGCCCCCGCTCTTCACGGTGCAGCACCAGCATGAGCGTCAAGGCGGTCAGCACCAGCACCAGCAGCTGCACCGCCACGATCCGGTCCACGGCCGGCACGCCGGTGAAGGGACCGGAGCCGGCACGGGTCAGCGCGATGAGCAGCACGTCGCTGGCAGCCACCGTCACCAGTGCCGCTCCGCCGGGCGCGCGCAGGCCCAACCACACCGCCCACGGCACCAGCAGGAAGGTCAGCGGCGCTTGGCCGGTGCGCTGCAACCAGGTGAAGAACACCCCGCTGGCGATCATCACCAGGACGTACTCGCCCCAGCGGGCGGCCGGTGCCCGCACCGCCCGCGGGTCGTCCCACCGCAGCCACAGCGCGGCGACCACGACCGTTCCGGTGCTGTGGCGCACCAGCCAGGCCAGCTCGGTCGCCAGCACCGGCTCGTCCAGCAGCAGCACGGCCGCGCTGGCACCGATGAGCGCCCCGGCCCCGGCTCCGACACCCGAGGCGATCAGCAGCGCCCACAGGTCGCGCGGCTGGCGCAGGCGGAAACCGCGCGGCTGCAGGCGCTGGTGCACCGCGCAGGCCACCAGCGCCTGCACCGTGCCGGCCACGGCGAAGGACAGCGCGACCGCCGGTCGGTGCAGGATCACCATCTGCACCGCCGCTGAGCAGGCGGTCAGCAGCGCAGCAGCCCTCCAGCGCGCACCGGGTGAGCGCCAGCAGCGTGCCAGCCACACGAAGCCCACGCCAGCAGCCGGCCACACCACCGCCAGCGTGCCGCCGGGCAGGTGCGAGGCGCGTCCCAGCGCCGTGGCCAGCGCGTACAGCACGATGAAACCCAGCGTGGGCGCCGGTGGCCAGGTGCGCAGCCGCTGCAGCGATGCGCGTGCGGTAGTGCCCATGTCGCCTCTCCCCGGATGCCGTTCAGCAGCAGCTGAGCGCTTCGTGTCATCGGCACCGTGCAGGCACCGGTTGAGGGTGCCTTCGGGTGGCACGGTTCGTGCACTCACCGGTGCTCCTGCCGGGTGCGTGCCAGCAGGGCCCAGCTCCCGTGCCCCTGCGGCGTCGTGATCGGCGGGCGTGGTCGACAGCTTCCCCGGCCCGCCGCCGTGTCCACCGCTTCAGCGACGGTGCGGCGACGACCGCTCCTCCAGGGTCGTCCCTGTGGATCGGCCGCCCAAGCAGCAGGTCGTGATCGGCGCACTGCAGACGCCTCCCGGAGAATGCTGTGAGAAGGCGCCCTGCACGTCGCGGTGCCGAGGAGCGCTTCGGCCGCGCCGCGGTGGAACCGCGCCTGCCGGGGTGGTGGTGTGGGTGACGAGCGTGCCGGCTCGTGCCCGGCGGGGCCGTGGTGTGCGTTCTCGTAGTCCTGACGGGTGGCCCGTCGTCAAGGCCGCGGCTGGTGCGTCGATGCCCTAGGACAGGGTCCTCTGGAAACAGGTGACCGGTGCACCGATGTCGGAGGGGACACGCTGGTGATCGACAACCGGGTGACGCTGGCGGTCTTCTTCGGCATGGGGAGCGCGCTGCTGCACGCCGTGGCCGCCACCGGGGTCTGGAACGGCGTGGACCGGCCGGTGATCGCGGTGCTGGGCGTGGTGGCGCTGGTGGTGTGCACCGGCCTGCTGCTGGTGCGGCGCTTGCCGGTTCCGCTCGCGCACGTGCTGCTGTGCGCCGGCACCGCGGTCATCGCCACCGCGGTGCACGCCGGCGATGGGGGGGTGCCCAGCGCGGCCATCGCGATGTTCACCGGCTGGGTGGTCATCTACGGAGCGCTCTTCCTGCCCCGGCGCCAGGCGGTGGTGCACAGCGCCACGGCCCTGGCCGCCACCTCGCTGGTCCTGGGCGCGGGTCAGCCCCTCGCCCCCGCGGCCCTGCACATCGTCCTGCTGGTGGTCATCACCGCTTCCACCGGTGTGATCGCGGGGCTGCTGACCCGCCGCACCCGCCTGCTGGCCACCACCGACGCCCTGACCGGGTTGCTCAACGAGGCGGGTCTGGCACAGCTGGTGGCCCACAACCTCGCCTCGGCGGACGCCGAGCGTCCGGGAGTGGTGGTGCTGCTGGACATCGACCGCTTCGGCGAGCTGAACCAGGCGCTGGGTCGTGAGGGCGGCGACGAGCTGCTGCGGCAGGTGGCCCGGGCCTTGCAGGCCCGCGTCCAGGGCCAGGACCAGGGCCGGGGCCGGCTCGCGCGGTTGGGCGGGGACGACTTCGCCGTGTGGATGTCGCACGACCTGCGGTCGGCGCGCCGCGAGGGAACAGGCCGCGAAGGATCAGTTCGCGAAGACGCGGACAGCGACGGGGCTGACGCGCTGGAGCTGCAGCGACTGGTCGCCGACCTCGCGCACGGTGCCCGCGGGCCCTTCGAGCTCGACGGCATCGCCGTCGAGCTCGACGTCACCGCCGGCGTGGTGCTCTCTCCTCAGCACGGCGGTGAGCTGTCCCCGCAGCGCGGTGGTGAGCTGACGACGCTGCTGCAGCGCGCGGAGAGCGCCCTGCGCGCCGCCCGGCGCGCCGACAGCCCGGTGCGCTCCTGGAGCCGGGACCTGGAGGAGCGCACCGCCGAGGAGGTGCAGCTGCAGGGGCAGCTGCGCACCGCCGTGGGCGAGGGTCAGCTGCGGGTGCACTACCAGCCGCTGGTGCACGCTCACGGCCGGCGCATCGGCGGGGTGGAGGCGCTGGTGCGCTGGCAGCACCCCACCCGCGGACTGCTGGCCCCCGGCGCCTTCCTGCCCCAGGCCGAGCGCACCTCGGTGATCGTGGCGCTGACGGACTGGGTCCTGGGCCAGGCCCTGGAGCAGGCCGCGAGCTGGGTGCGCGCCGGGCGCCCGCTGCGCGTCTCGGTGAACCTCTCCGCGCGCCTGCTGGCCCACGAGGGCCTGGCCGAGCAGGTGCGAGCGCACGTGGCGCGCACCGGTGTGCCCGCGCACCTGCTGGTGCTGGAGGTCACCGAGTCCGCGGTGATGGCCCAGCCCCAGCGCGCGGTCGAAGCCCTGGCGCAGCTGCGCGCGCTGGGGGTGCGCATCGCGCTGGACGACTTCGGCACCGGCTACACCAGCCTGGGACTGCTGCAGGACCTGCCCCTGGACGAGCTGAAGGTGGACCGCCGCTTCGTGGCCGGTGCCCTGCGCGGCGGCGGGGACGAGGCCATCGTGCGCTCGGTGGTGGAGCTGGCGCACCGCCTGGGCCTGGAGGTGGTCGGTGAGGGCGTGGAGGACGAGGCCACCGCGCAGCTGCTGGCCGAAGCCGGCTACGACCTGCTGCAGGGTTACCACTTCGCCCGCCCGCTGCCCGCCGAGCAGGTCGAGCACCTGGACTTCGCCGTGCCCGCACCGTTGCCTGCGCAGCTGAACCCCGCGCTGGAGCAGATCCGGGCCCGCTCCGCCGAGCGGCACGCCGCCGCGGCCGGGATGGACGATGCGGTGCTGCGCGAGCTGAGCGCCGTCGCCGCGCGCGTCACCGGCGCTCCCGCGGCCGCGGTGAGCTTCATCGGCCAGGACCGGCAGCACCTCAGCGCCACGATCGGCGTGCCGGCCCTCACCGGACCGCGTGAGCACAGCTTCTGCCAGCACGCCCTGGAGGGCAGCGGGGTACTGCAGGTGCCCGACACCACCGCCGACCTGCGCTTTCGCGACCTGCCGCTGGTGGTGGCCGGCCCACGGGTGCGCTTCTACGCCGGCGCTGCGATCACCGATGCCGCGGGGTTGGTGCTGGGCACGGTGTGCGTCTTCGACCAGCGCCCGCGCACGTTGAGCGCCGGGCAGCAGGAGACGCTGCGTGCCCTGGCCCGCGCCGCCGGCGCGCGCTTGAACGCGCTGGCGGATTCCACCGCGGTTGGCCCCGCGGCACGAGCACGCCAGCAGCGAGCCGTTCACCGCTGAAGTCCCGTGCGGTAAGTCGCCGGCACGTTGTGGGTGCAGCACCGCCGCGGTCCTCGCAGCGTCGTTGGCCCGAGCACGCAAGACGCCGCTCGCGGACTCGGGCGGTACCCACGGGTGCCCACCTGTGCTCGTCGCTGGTCGAGCGAGGGATCCGGCTGCGGCACCGACGTGGTGAGCACACGATGACGAGGCACCACTGGTGGTACCGGTGCGTGTCGGGTGCACCCGTCGGATCTGACGATCAGCAGCGTCACCCGTTGCACCGTCCAGGTTCTTGGCGGCGGGGCCGGTGGCTGCGTGCTTCAGCCGAGGACGCACGGCGTCGAGACTTCGATCAAGAAGGTCTTGTCGAGTGGTGCAGACTGTCGTGCGCCGAGAGGAGGTGCGGTGACGGCGCTGCTGGCGTTGGCCTTCGCCTTCTCCGGCGTGGTGTGCGCGCTGACCGCCGTGCTGGCCTGGCGCCGGCGCGCCAACACCCCTGCGGCCGGGGCCCTGGCCGCGGCGATGGCCGGGATCGCGCTGTGGTCGGCCACGGGCGTCTTCGTGCACCTGCCCGTCGAGCTGACCCTGCAGCGGGTCACCGGCAGGATCAGCTTCATCGGGGTCCACCTGACCGTGGTGGGCCTGTGGTGCACCAGCCGGGCGGCGACCGACCGCAGCTGGCGCCTGCGCCGTGCCGTGGCCCTGCGCCTGGTGAGCAGCTCCGCCCTGCTGGTGGGCGCGGTGTTCACCAACCCCTGGCACCAGCTGTTCTTCTCCAGCGCCCGCGCCTCGGCCACGGGGCGGCTGCAGGTCGAGCTCGGTCCGCTCTTCTGGGTCGACATGGCCTACTGCTACCTGCTGCTGGGCTGGGGCGTGCAGCACCTGCTGCGCGCGTGGTGGCGCGCCCGCTCCGTCTTCCGCCACCAGCTCAGCCACCTGCTGCTGGCCTCGTGCGTGCCAGTGATCGGCAACCTCACGGTCCTAGCCGTGGCGCTGGTGCACGACCAGCGCGGTGAGCGCGCTGTGGACTACACCCCCCTCTTCCTGGCCCTGACCGGGCTGATCTACGCCCGCGCGATCTTCCGCCACGGCCTGCTGCGCCTGGTGCCGGTGGCCCGGGCGCAGGTGGTGGAGGCCATCGAGGACGCGGTGGTGGTCCTGGATGCCGACGGGCGGGTCGTGGACGTCAACCCCGCGGCGATGGCGCTGCTGACGCGCACCAGCTCCACCCCCACCACCCATATCCCCACCTCCACATGCACTGCGTCGGACGTGCCAGACGCACCGGGTGTGCCGGGTGTGCCGGTGACGTCCAGCGACGTCGTCGGGCAGCTGGCGGTGCAGGTCCTGCCCGCCCAGCTCAGCGCCCTGCTGAGCAGCGGGACCGGGCGCGAGCACGTGCGGCTGGCCGAGGGCGTGCACCTGGACGCCCGCGTCAGCGCCCTGCGCGGTGCGCGCGGGCAGGGGCTGGGGCGCGTGCTGGTGCTGCGCGACGTCAGCGAGCTGGTCGAGCAGCGCCAGCTGGCCCAGCGCGCCAGCCAGCGCCTGGCCGAGCAACTGGCCCTGACGCAGGCCCTGCAGCAGCGCCTGGCCGAGGAGGCGGTGCGCGATGCGCTGACGGGCCTGCACAACCGCCGCCACCTGGTGCAGGTCCTCCAAGAGGCCGTGGACCACGCCCGGAGCACCGGTGAGCCGCTGAGCGTGGTGCTCATCGACGTGGACCGCTTCAAGGCCGTCAACGACACCTACGGCCACCACGGCGGGGACGCGGTGCTGCAGGCCGTGGCAGCCCGGCTGCAGCGGGGCTGCCGGCAGGGGGACACCCTGGCCCGCTACGGCGGGGAGGAGTTCGTCCTGCTGCTGCCGGCGACCACCGCCGCCCAGGCCGTGCGGCGCGTCGAGCAGCTGCGCCGGGAGTGCGCGCAGACCCGGGTGGACCTGCCGTGCGGCGAGGAGGGCACCTCCCCGCGCCGGCGGGTGGCGGTTGCGGTGACGTTCTCCGCGGGGGTGGCCACCTGCCCGGAGCGGGGTACCACGGGCGATGAGCTGCTGGTGGCAGCTGACCGGGCGCTGTACGCGGCCAAGGCGGGCGGGCGCGACCGGGTCGTCACCGCCCGCTGAGTGGCCGGGGTGCCGGGATGCCGGAGTACCGGTGTACCGGAGTGCCTGCTTGAGCCCGCGCGGTCGCCTCGCACGCTGTGGGTGCGTGCCGTGGGGTCAGACCCGCCCGGTGCGCGGTGGTGCCAGCGCGAAGACGCTGGTGATGCTGACGTCCTGAGGCTGGACGGGCCTGCCGGTGCTGCGGGTCAGGCTCTGGGCGATGAAGTCGACGACGCTGGCGGTGTCGCCGATGGCCCAGGGGTTCTGCGCGCCGATCTCCTGGTGGCCGCGCAGGCGCAGGTTCT